>JAFEDO010000064.1 GCA_018241565.1 Pseudomonadota bacterium | reverse complement strand
GAATCGCCATATAGAAAGCAATATGTTTCGATCGAACGAAAATACTGGAATGAATAACTTGTTGATATACCGCTTGTGATGCGTTTTTTTGAGTAACAGGATCAATTAGGTTTCTTTGAGATAAGAGAGAAGTACGAATATGTGATTGATCTAAATGGTTCATCATTTACAGTAGCCCGGATGAGCGCTTGAGACGTAGCCTTGATGCGGTTTTTGCATCAAGGTTTCTCGGCGTTTCAAAACCTTGATGCAAAAACCGCATCAAGGCTACAAGAAGTTTATTTACGAAAATAAAAAACCTTCAACAGGCCCTGACTTGAACCGAAGGTTCAAGGGGGAAAGAGTTGTGTCATTTCAGGCTTCCCACTCGAGGTGGGCTTGCACAACGATGACAGCGAACCAGTTCCCATTCTGATAGTATTGGTTCAAAGATCATAAGCCTGCTGAAGGCCTGTTTGCATTATAGGAGATATTGGGGAAAAGTTCAGTAGTAATTTTGGGGTAGGATCGTAAAATCACGATCTGAGAAATTGATAGCACTACGAGATCCTTCGCTTCGCTCAGGATGACAAGCTCGTCTACTAGGAGAATGTGTCATCCTGAGGAAGCGAAGGATCTCATCCTACAAAACGCTATAACTCAATCTCTTCCTGTTTTGCCAAGGAGGCGTCGATTTTGCTGTTTAAAACCTTGATTTGTTTACTCATAGCGTGAATATATTGATCTTTTTGCTTTTGCTGGATTAATAACTCATGGCTCACATTGAGTGCGGCCATAATGGCGATTTGTTCAGCGGACTTCAATTTGCCGTTATGTCGAATTTGCTGCATCTTACTATCTAAGAAACGCGCCGCCTGATGTAAGTCTAACTCTTGGTCTGAAGAACATCTTACTTCATACTGCTTATCTAGAATACGGACAACGACCGTGTTATTTTGTTCTCCGCTCATACATCGAACTCCATAATAGTAAAACTGGTGTGACTATAAACTTGGTATATAAAACGGTCAATAGAAAGTTACAACTCTAAGAAGATACCCTGAGAATCATGCCAAAATCATAAACACAGGATCACCCATATATTTTTATGCTTTGGCCTTTTTTCTTAATATTCTCTTAAGATTTCCTCATTAGAATGGCGCCCTCAAATTCCAAAATTTTCGAACTTCCCAAGGAATGGCTACTCTTAAGGGATGAAGCAACAAAAATAAGAACTCGATTTTATACTTACATGTGTTAAACAAACATTAAGTATTAAGTTCTAATATTTTGGAAACACTATAATTATTATTACAGAGGTGTTTCCTATGTTTCCTTTGCTCAGACGTGCCCCCAAGCCTTTCAAAAAATTTATTTTAAAAAAGAATCTTCGTGATCAATTTACTTCCGAACAAATTAATTCATTAATACCAGGCTTTAATGCTGGCTTAATGGATTCGGATTTTAAATTAACTGAAAAATCTATTAAATTGATCCAAGAGAATTTTGATATTACCAGTGCTCGCGATCTTTCTTGCCATCAAAAATTCTTTGCCTTTTTAGAGCAATTTGTGAATGACCCTAATGAGATTAAGCATTCGATTATTACGCAATCTACTATTGACACTGATAATTCTGAGACAGATTTTCTTGAATTTTTGCGTTTAAAAGACCTCTTTGATACTAGCGGAATAGATATGATTGTTACGCAAGTTGATATTGAGCCTAGTCGCGATTCTTTCAAACTTGATATTCTAATAGAACCAGTTTCTAAAAAAGGGATTTTCTATCCATTTACAATTTATTTTTCTTACCGCCCTGACTTAGTAAAGTTAGTTACACTACTCATTCAATTAATAAAAAGAAATGAAAACAATAATGACGGCAATATCATCTCATCTGATAGTTCTTCGGAAGAATTAATAGAAGTTTTAGAGTTAATCCCTGATAACGAAGCACATAATGAAGAAGATAAAGGAAGGATTAGTAACAACGATACCGAAGCATTGATAAAAAAATTCGACTCAATATTTGCTGACGAAGAAACAGATAATGAAGAAGAAAAGGATGAGGAAAGTGGCAATGCACCTCCATCTCTTGATCCTGATGCAGTGATAAAAAAAATCGATGAAATATTTGGTAATGAAGAAGCATTGATAGACGAGTTCGACTCAATATTTGATGGCAAAGAAAATAGGATCGAAGAAAATTACAATCCCTTTTAAGTCAAAAAAATAAAAAACCAGAGATTTTCCCTATTTTTTCGCGATTTCTTAATATTTCCTTAAGGTTTCACCATTATCATGGCACCCTCAGAAGTTATATTATTCAAGAGGTATTTTCATGAAAAAAAGTCATCCATTGCAAAGCTTAAATAGTACATACCCAAATTTCTTTTTACAAAAGAAAGAAATCTCTGGGCTCCAAGCAAGCAATACACACAAACCGTTATCTAAATCCAGCTTGGGAACTTATACTTTCACTGTTAAAACATCGCCTGTTGTTGCTCCTATTTCTCAAGAATCAGCTACATTGCTTAATGCACACCTTGCGACTTTGGTGCAAAACCAGTCTCTTGATGAGGTCAAAGCATTTTTGAGCACCCATAAACAACAAGGCCCAGATGTAGCGGATATCAATAATAGAAATATAACCGTCATCCAAAGTATTAGTGTGAACCCTGTAAAATCTCGTTTTGAAGTTTTTGCAACAGAAGGAATACCTAGTAAAAAGAATCCCAATATCGTGCATATTGAGCTTCCTTTTGATTTGAATAAATTGACAGCATCTCTCGAACAAATCAAACAGAGTACTTCTCCTGGTTGTAAATAATCTCTAGATTTTCCTGTTCGAAATAACTTTTCCAGATGCACCAGAAGCCGCTTCATTGAAGGCTTCTGGTACACTTTCTCTAGTACGACTTATTTCGTTTTAATCCATTAATTTCGGCGTTTTTTACGTTTTCTTAATATTTCCTTAAGGTTTCGCTATTATCATCGCATCTTCAAATTCCAAGATTTTTGAACTAAACCAAGGAGTGGACACTTTTAAAGGATTACGTAAAAAAACAAGAACCCGATTTTTATGCTTAATGTATCAAACAATCATTAGGTATTGGGTTCAGATATTTTGGAAACACTATAATTATTATTACAGAGGTGTTTTCATGACAGAAAGCTATTATTCATTTAATTCATCAAATGATGAACATCAGCAAGCATTTAACGAGTCAGTTCAATTACTCAATAAATATATTGCAGATTCACTAGTCTCCGGAACTGCTGCTGGTTCCATAGCATTTTTGAGACATAACGTCATAGTGAGTAAAGACGCAGTAAACCTCGCTCTCAAGGGTGTAACAGCAATTTTAACTATTGAAGTTAACTATCAAACATCTTGTTTTGAAGTTTCATTCTTCACAAGAAGAAATAGTACAGAAAATTGCGTTGCGTGTAAGACAGTTGCGCTGCCTTATGATCCCGTAAAACTGGAAACGTTGCTCAGTCTCGCTCAATCTATGGAAAAAGAAGACGATGTTGATGATATTCGCATTCCTCTTTCTCCAAGGTAAGGATAATTAAACATCCCAATTCAAAATCACTTTCCCAGATTCACCAGAAGCCATCACTTTGAAGGCTTCTTGGTAATCTTGGATAGAAAAGTGGTGCGTGATCACAGGTTTAATATTCAAACCACTTTGTAACATAGCAGCCATTTTGTACCATGTCTCATACATTTGTCGGCCATAAATACCTTTTAGTAATAACCCACCGAAAACAACATGATTCCAATCGATGGTCGTATTGCTGGGGGGGATCCCCAGTAAAGCCACTCGTCCACCGTAAACCATGGAAGAGATCAAATCATTCAACCCAGAAGGATGCCCTGAGACTTCCAAACCAACATCAAAACCTTCTGTCATTCCTAATTCTTGCATCGTATCTTTGATACTTTGATGCTTAATATTGAGTGCTCTTGTCGCACCCATTTTTCTTGCTAAATTTAATCGATATTCATTCACATCTGTAATCACGACATGACGAGCACCCACATGTTTTGCAATAGCAACTGCCATAATACCAATAGGACCTGCACCTGTGATTAAAACATCTTCGCCAACCATATCAAAAGATAATGCGGTGTGAGTTGCGTTACCGAATGGATCTAAAATAGATGCTTCATCGTCACTGATATCTTCTGGAACG
>JAFEDO010000063.1 GCA_018241565.1 Pseudomonadota bacterium | reverse complement strand
TAAGTGTGCCTAACTTATGAGGAAATTCATTGAATGAATATAATATCGATCTGAAGCCGTCCATTTCACTTTCATTTCTTTTTATAAATTGCAGCATATCATCGAGCTTTACTATTCTATTAAGTCGCTTTGCTTCACACAGTAGTGGCACCTTGGGAGCATAGCCAATCAGCATATAGTCCATCCGTGATTCGGGTAACTTGGGCTCATAATTGAGATCGACAAATACGGTGACAGCGGTGTCAAGTGCCGACAGTACGGAAGTGTCTTTTACGTGTGTTGACCTTGAGTCTACTGTTGGATAATAGTGATCATGCTTAACGTAATCTAATTTACGTATCGAATCTAATTCTAATAAGCCAAGTAGCGCATCATTCAATACTGGTTTTTGATACAAAACGATGCTTTTTGTAATTTCATAATCATTTCTTAGCAAAGCATCTAAAAGAGCCGTCGAGTGATTTATGTATACAGGTCCTCCTTCATCGTCATAGGCTGGAGCTGGATCAGATGACCCAATAATTCTGTTTTCAGTTTTTATTTCTCGCAATGGAATGTGCGTGATTAGTTTGATGAGAGTTTCTTTTTTGAATGAAGGATCTTGAAGTGCTGCGAGTAAAAATTGAGTTGCTTTATGAGGGCGTAATGAGAAAAATTGAATGATCGTTTCTTCAATAATCTTGGGATCACCAGAAGGATTTTCTATGATGTATTTTGCTTTATCCGAAGTGAAATTTTCAGTTAAGTTTTTCATGTTACTGTCCTCTGTTGTTTAAATATTCAAGAAGACAAGGTACAGAAAATATGATGATAGTTGAAATAAATTGTTTTTATAGAATCAATAGATGTGGATTATTAATATAGATCAGCTTCAGCGGTTAGTTCATT
This sequence comes from Pseudomonadota bacterium, assembly GCA_018241565.1. GTDB lineage: Bacteria > Pseudomonadota > Gammaproteobacteria > JAFEDO01 > JAFEDO01 > JAFEDO01. Next base: position 3,503 of record JAFEDO010000063.1, on the reverse strand, counting down.
CGCAATCAGTTGGTTAATAGTGGTTAAATCATTACCTTTCTAAGGTTAAGCAAAGAGGGTTAATTATGTTTGACGTACTGGATGGTAATTACAAAGGTCATTTACTGGAGATATCTGTAAGTCATTTCGGAATCGTTCACCCTGAATATGTTCATTTCGAGTATGGTCCCCATCATGCGAAAGTATTTTTGTGTATTTGTATTTTTCAAGAGCAGACAACTTCTGCTAAAGGACGTACTAAAATTGAGGCTGAGCAATTTGCTTCTCGAGAGATGCTCAATAGAATTCGAGAATCTTTTTTTGAAGAAAGAAATACAGAATGGATTTTTTCTTTAGAAAAAAAACAAGTTCTTCCAGCAGAGATATTAAATATTCTTGCGGATTTAAAAGCGGATTCTCATTTTGATGTGTTGAGTCTTTATGGTGACTCGGTTTTACGTTATTTCGTAGCATATTATTTATTTGAACAATACTCACAACTTGATGAAGGAGTCCTTACTCGGATTACTTCAGAAGCTGTCCGACAAGAAACACGAGCTAAGATCGCAGAGAGACTTTCATTAGAAGAGTACGTTTGCTATGAATCGACATCAAGGGCGCTTGCTCAAACACTGAGTGCTGCAGTTGGGAAATTGACATTAGTCTCTGAAGCTTGTTCTAGAGAATTAATTATGAAGTATTACCAACCTTTTATTGATCTTGTTGTTGCTACAATTTTAAAGGGAACTAATTTTAAAATTAAGCTAAGAAACTCTCTGCTGATTAAAACAGATATTCATAATTTTAAAGGTGAATTACTGAAGTATACTCAACAAATAGGGCATAGAGATCCTAAATATGTATATATCAGTAAAGAAGGCCCGGAACATGACCCAAGTTTTACTGTGCGGTGTGTTTTGGGTCGGTATAATGAAATAGGCAATGGTAAAACTAAGCAATCAGCTGAACAGGATGCTGCAGGAAAAGTATTGTCGAAAATTCTAAGGCGAGATGCTGCAAGTATACGTACTGTTGGAAGCTCTGCTTCTTACGTAAATCGATCTCAAGATTTTAAAGTATTTGATGATGCTGAACTTTCAGAGTTAGAAAAAACTATCAAATGGTCACATTTTAAATCGTTTGAATATCTGGCAGCAGCATTCACGCATCCAAGTATTAATCCAGATATGAATTATCAACTATTAGAATTTTTAGGAGATGCTATTCTCAGAAAAATTTTGTTGGCTTATTTATTAAAAATCCATCCTGAAATTTCCGATGCCGCAGTTTTATCACCGATTATAGATAAGCTTGTTTCAGCAGAAACTCAGGCTAGTATTGCTCGTAGTTTGAGGCTTGAAGAATTCCTATATGCACAGATTGACTACTATTCCGTCAATGTTTTGAGTGATGTTTTGGAAGCGCTCATTGCAGCAGTTTGGTTGGATGCGAAAGTTCAATCAGAACAATTGGTGACAGAAGCAGAAAATCTTATCGTTACTTGGTTTAGAAAAAATATCAAACTTGCGCTTAAAAAACCTGCTGATCCTCTCCAATTGCAGGATTCTTTAAAAAAACAAAAGTCTAAAAAATTACTACCTTTACAATTTAAATTTGCAGGGAGTGAACTAGAACCAGAAAAAACGACAAAGATAGAAACAGTGCCGGATATTGATAATGCAAAAGAATTTCCTTCCTTGAATGGAAGTGAATGTAAAAACACAAATGTTGTGCCAGAGTGGTCTAATAAAAGTAATCATAATGCTAGTATGAAAAATACTGTACAGACTCACTCTTCCAAAAAGAAGAAGTTAAAAAAGCCTGATAAGATGGATATATCTTCTTTGTGGAAATTTGAATTTTCAGGAGATAAGAAAGAACCAGAAAAGACTGTAACGACAGAAAAACCTCCCAATATTGGAAGCTCATCAGATTTTCCTGCTCTAGGAAAATCTAAATAAATATTTTAGCATCCATGTTGTTTAAACATTCTCTTTGAAAATGACAATTGTCGATTTCAAAGAGAGTTTTGAGCTGCTTAAATTCTCTTTGAAATCGACAATTATCATTTTCAAATAAGTTTATGGTTATATGAGTTATCAGAAACTGGTCGGAGTGAAAGGATTTGAACCTTCGACCCCTGCGTCCCGAACGCAGTGCTCTACCAAGCTGAGCTACACTCCGAGTTTAATATTTTCTGGAAAGGGCAAATTGAATCAATTGTTCTAATGCATCTCGATAGGGAGATTTTGGGATTTTCATTAAACAAGTCATCGCATGATCAACTTCTTGTTCAGCAACGCGGTAAGTATAAGCGATTGCTTCAGTTGATTGAATGGCTTCTAAAATGAGATTCATATTTTCAAAGCGGCTATTTTGGATGCTTTCTTGAATGAGTTGTCGTTGTTTGAGCGAACCTTTTTCCATCGCGTAAATTAATGGAAGGGTAGGTTTACCATCCGCTAAATCATCCCCGATATTTTTCCCCATCGTTTTTGCATCAGAACAATAATCCAGAGCATCATCGACTAATTGAAATGCATTACCGAGATGTAATCCATAATCAGTTAAGGCTTGAATTTCATCGGGCGAACGTTCTGCTAAAATCGCACCAATTTTTGCAGCTGCTTGAAATAGAGTTGCTGTTTTATGTCGAATGACATCCATATAACGTTCTTGTGTCGTGTTGGGATCATTGCAATTCATGAGTTGCATGACTTCGCCTTGAGTGATGAGGTTAGAAGCATCTGCTAATACTTTCAGTGCACTCACATTTTCTGAGCGAACCATGATTTGAAAAGCGCGAGTAAATAAATAATCACCGACTAATACACTGACTTTATTGCCCCAAATAGCATTTGCTGTTTTATTACCACGACGTAATTCAGAATGATCAACCACATCATCATGTAACAAAGTCGCTGTATGAAAAAATTCAACAGAAGCAGCAAGAGGAATATGGTCAATACCATTGTAGCCGCAGGCTTTAGCACTGAGTAGTAAAACCAGTGGACGCAACCGCTTGCCACCACTCAAAAAGATATGTTGGTTTAATTCTTTAATGAGAGGAACTTCAGACTTTAATTCATCCGCAATGAGTCGGTTAACACCGGTTAAATCAGATTGTACTAAAGTGCGAATAGAATCTAGCATAAATAAAGCCTTAATTATTTAAACATTAAAACGAAAATGCATGACGTCGCCATCTTGCACGATATAATCTTTTCCTTCAATGCGTAATTTCCCAGCGGCTTTGGCACCTTGTTCACCGTTATATTTTACAAAGTCATCATAAGCAATTACTTCTGCTTTAATGAAGCCTTTTTCAAAGTCAGTATGAATCACGCCTGCAGCTTCTGGTGCGCCCGCACCTTTACGTACAGTCCAGGCACGTACTTCTTTGACACCTGCTGTAAAATAAGTTTGTAAATGCAGTAAGTCGTAGCCTGCTCGGATGACGCGATTAAGCCCTGGTTCTTCCACACCCAATTCATGTAAGAATTCTGCTTTTTCTTCATCCGTTA
>JAFEDO010000062.1 GCA_018241565.1 Pseudomonadota bacterium | reverse complement strand
TCAATCATCAACGAAAGCGCGAAATAATGTGCATTAGAGATTAAAAACTAGCAGGTTAGTTGGACTACTTCAATGATGTTGTCTACTATATTTTCGTTTTTTAAACTTATAAGGAGATTACGGTGATATTCAAAAAAACACGGTCAGCATTTGCGATAGTCGCTTGTTTAAGTGTCGCAACAAGTGCGCTAGCAGAAGTACAACAGCCAATGAGCTGCGGCGATATTATGAATCGTGCAGAGGTAAAGACAAGCGTCGAAGCGAAGCTTCCTGCAGACGCTAACGGACAGCAACCAAGCATAGAGAGTTGCAAGCAACATCAAAAAGGTTTGGCGATTACGTTTAGGGATGGTAGATATGCTTTTGTGAAAGTGGTGCGTGTACGTCCTGGAAAAGTAACAGTTGAGGTTATCAACAAGTCTGCGCCGAAGCTGCAGCAGGGAACAGGCAAGGCTGAACGAGGTTGCCTAAACTGCCATATCCTACGTCCAGGTTTCCGTACCGATCACGGTTTCATAAATCCCACCCATGGCGAATAAGTATTGTGATCTTGATGTGCTTTTTGCATCAAGGTCTCGGAGTTTTTTCATCGAAACGTACAGCCCATCATCCCGGCCGAGTGTTGAGCTTTTGCAACACGAGAGCCGGGATCTAGTGTAGACCGGGTAAGCGTCGAGCCTTTGCGACGCGCAACCCGGGATTGATCTCAGCTTCACGTATAGCTTTTCATTCCTTTATAATTGTCTCAACACTGTCGAGACAATCGATGTTTTTTTATTGATGTATTAAAAAAGTCGTGTTAAGTCATTTTATCAGTTAGAGATTTATTGAGTTAACTAGAAGATTTTAAAAAATCTGTCATATCGATAATACGATAAAAAAATCTTTTTTCATGAACGGAATTTGAAATACCACCTAAATGAATAAGTACAGGAGAAACTCCAAATCCTTTTGGTACCGAGAAACGTTTTATTTTCTCACTGATAGATTCAATGATTTCTGTTTGAATTTCTCGACGCTGAAATTTGAATTCACACACGAACAAATTATTTGCGTGAGTTTGAATTAGATAATCAATTTGGCATCCTGCTTGTCGTGTCGTTTTATGTTGGATATAAGGATTATCCATAACAATTTCTTCAGGACTAATTCCAAGAGCTTTCAAAATCAGATGTCGATTATTTAGGATTAAATTTTCTACTTGAATTCCAAGCATGGCTTCCCATCCTGGAAGAGCACTCAATGTCATTTCTTGATAATTGCCACTTTCAATTTTTTGTAAATTGGGTTCTATATATTTTATGTAAAATCGCAAGTAATTATCACTGAGTCGATAAAGACTTTGGCGCTTTAATTTTCCTGTTTTTAAAGACCAATCAGCATGCTGAGTAACAAAGCCACTGGTTATTAAAATTTTAATATGTTTACTTAAAGTACCACCAGATGAATACTTCAATATTGATCGAATTTGATCGAGATCTTTCATCCCATCGCTGAGAGCATGAATAATTTTTTTATAAATCAATCCTTTTCGACGAAATAGATCATGAAAAATATGATCGAATTCTTCGACGAACAATCCTTTTTTCTCGAAACATAAATGCTTTAAATTTTCATCGGCTGTTTGAGAGGGAATAATTTGCTCTAGGTACCAAGGAACACCGCCTGTTACGGATAATATTTTAAAAGTATCATAGACAGAAAATTGAAATCCAATGAGTTTCAAAAATTCACTGGCTTCAGATAATGACAATTCCTTTAATACAAGATGTAGTGAAATTCTGCCAAAGAAAGCGGTACTGTTGATGATGTTTTTTTCGATCCAAGTGGAGACTGAGCCACAGAGTATTAACATGACATTCGATTTTTTTTGTAGTACCAGATCCCAGAAAACTTTTAGTTTAGGCAAAAAAGTGGGGTCTTTAGTGCCCATCCATGAAATTTCGTCGAATAAAATAACTGTAGTTTCGCTGGTTAAGTAATTAGAAAGATGAGCAAACCCATCACTCCAATCTTTAAAAAAGAATGGGGGTAATTTGAAGTGCTCCGCAAACTGGCGAGCAAAAGCATCTCTTTGATCTTGGGCTGTGACTCCTTTGATAGGCGCTAACCCACTAAACGATAAAAAGGTCTTATTTTTAGCGAATTCTTCAATTAGACGGCTTTTTCCAATGCGTCGCCTGCCGGTAATGACGGTCAAACAGCCTTGGTTGCGCTGATTTACATCATGTAGCCTCTCAAGCTCAAATTTTCGCCCAACAAAAGGGTTCATATGGCACCTATTATGCGTGAAATCGACATATGTATATCATAAGCATGATAGTAGTGCAATTTTATCCTGCGTGAAATCTGCATTTGTCGATTTCACGCAGGATAAAAGTTGACTGTTATGATGCGCGAATGAGACATTTTGCCAAATAAATACACTTTATCTAAAGTTGCAGATATTGTGGTATGCAATAATATGCCAGATTTGAGGCGTGTTTTAAAGATTCAGTTAGATTTGTAGCATTAATCTTTTTTTCATTCACGCATGAGTTGAGCAACAGAGGACAACAAGCATGGGCGTAATGATATAAAACAAAACGCCCATGCTTGTTGCAAATACGCTTAGCCAGTGACTTGAGTGGATTGGATGAAGGGGAAGATATTTCTTCCCCTCAAGATGATCCTATGAGCTGCTGCCAAATGTAGGCGATGAAGCTCTTTCGGTTTGCTCTGACGGAATTATTTCATTGGGTTGAAGATGTTGATTGAACTGCATGAGATGATGCAAGAGCTCAATTTCAGTAGTGTTTTCAGAATCGGTTCCTAAATTTTTAACGAATGACAAACCATCGTAATGAGATTGATTGTTGGAATATATGAATATAGGTGGTTTATCAGGGTATTTTTCTATAACTTCTGGGTTTTTAATTTTTTTATCAAAATCAATTACGATAATACGCTGTTTAAAAAACCGCGATAATATTTCCAGTTCAACTTGGCTTTGGCATTCCTCTCCTGCTTGAATACTCCGCATAAAGTGATTTATGCTTTCTCCAAATAACTGAGGGAAGTCACTAAATTCTTGTTGATTAGCTTCGAGAGAAATATATTGGATTAACTCCTCTCTTAATATTTTCGGGTCTTTATTGAGTGATGCACTGACAGCTTGAAATAAACAGTGGCCGGTTCCAGAGCATGCTTTGTATTTTAATGAAAAGTTTCTAAAAAGAGTGAAAACTTCTAAGTGTTCACTGACAGCGTTATAAGCTAAAGGGTTAATTTTATTTAATTGACACTCTAATGCGATTAGGGCATTAATATTTTCTAAAATAAATGGTCCCCATTCACTAAGGATTTTGTCAAAGTTCCCATTTGAAATTTGAGTGGCAAATTTATAAAACTCATTTCCAACGCCTGCTTCAATCCCCATTTTTTTCGATACTTTTATATGAGCTTGATCATAAGATTCACGTGATGTGCTGAGTGTCGCTAGATCAGGAGATGATATTTTTTTCGCACCACCACCAAATAGTGAGAAAATAGACTGCTTAGCTCCTTTCTTATTTTTAACTTCTTCCTCGGCAGATTGTACAACAGGTGCTGTTTTGTTTTGAATAAGACTAAAATCGATGGATTTTTTTGATGTATCTTCTGTGATATCTCCCAGGTGGGTTTTTATAAAATTACAGAGTTCTGAATCAGTTTTAGTATGAGCGAGAGTGCTGACATTTATTAAATGTTCTTTTTGAATTTCAGCATTAGTAAGACATCGTAATCTTTTTATAAAATAATAATAGGCAACTTGAAAATTTTCATTTTGCGCAGTAGCGAGTTCTTTATCTAGAAAAGCTTTATAAGCAAGATTCATTTTTACTATAATCTCAATTAATCCTGCTAGTTTATTTAAACCAGAGTCGAGCAATGAGGATTTTTTGAGCGCTTTAAATTGCTTTAAAGTCAAATTAAAAGGCTCTTGTTTCTTTAATGCTTGCTGTTTTTTTATATCATCTAGCGCTTGCTGTAATAGTGCATTGCTTTCTCTGAAAGATTTTTCTTCTTCATTATCAGCGGTTGATTCACCTGAGATATCTTCATCTGATCTTTCGGAGGTTCCAGTATCTCCTTTGAGTTCAGAATTAGATCTTGAAATATTATTATCAGATTCAGGTAATCCAACTATTACGTTTAAATTAGCATTGATGGGTAGAGAATTTATAGCAGACTGGAATTGCTCGGGAGTAAATTTAAAAGAAATTTTTATGTCTTCTAATTCTTGTTTTAATTTTTTATTTTCATTTTTGAGAGTTTCTAAGTTTGATTTTGAAAGATTTTTCTTAGGGGAAGTATCAGAACCATCAGCAGAAAGATTTGTTGAGCTAGAGGTATTTGATATGCCCTCGTTTTCTTGAATCAAACCTATTCCAAGTTGATTTTTTGCTTCAGTTAATTCATTTTTAGCAGTTGCTAGGGTTTGCATTAATGCTATTAATGTAGCAACATTTTCTTCAGTGAGTTTTTCATCTTTCTTATCCGGGTTTTTAATTGTATTCATGTATGCATCAATGCACTGAGAAGCATGAGCCAGTGCTGCTTCCTTGTCTTCAAACTCCTTCTGCTTCCTATTTTCAGTCTCTATTTTCTCTTTTTTAATATTAATTAATTCTTGAAGAGATTCTCGCATAGATTGAGTTAACGAAGACACATGAGCTTCATATTGAGGGTAGCGATTAAGCCAAGATCGACTTTCTTCGTAATCTTTAGATGCTTTTGAGTGCGTGTTGAGGGTATTAAATAGTGAGTCATAATCAGTATCTTCATTTGCCAGAGCAATATCAATCGCTATAACCAAAAATTGTGTGATTTGATAACGACGTTCATGAATAGTTAGCCCTTCAATACTTTTTTGAAGTTCATTTTTTAGGGTTTTTAGGGTATCGTTTTTATGCTCTTGTCCTAATTGCTTTTCATGTTGTTTCAGTGTCTCAACAAAGGCTGTCTGGCCGCCGATTAGTGTACCGATAGTTAATGTGTATGCCGTATGAGCCAGCTTGAAAATCTCAGCTAGATTGATCATATTGATACTCCGTCGTGGGCTAAGTTCTGTAAAAAAATATCCTAGGTCAAGGATAATACAGAAGTGCATATTTTTGTCAATTGGATTTCGAAGAAACCGAGTGTTAAACCTAAAAATGGGTAAAATACGAACTTTTTATTGGATTGCTCAACGGAGCCTAGGGTGTGCCTTTAGGTTGAGTTTTTGGTTGACCACGAAGAGCAAGCTTCAGTTTGAGCTAGTGAAAGCTAGGGATTTTTACTCCACCCTCACAATCTTCATCGCATTAGTGCCACCCATTTCGCCCATCGAGTTACCTTTGGTGATGATCACTAAATCATCTTTAGTAACAAAACCGAGGGCTTTGATTTTATCAATGGCTAGCTGATTGACTTCGCGTCGGTCAATTAGAGTTGGATCAAAAGGCACAGGATAAACGCCTCGGAAAAGTAGCATTTTTCGTAGTGTGGCAACATTGCGGCTTAAGGCATAAATAGGAATGCCGGAACGAATGCGTGACATCCAGAGTGGTGTAGCGCCTGATTCGGTGAGAGAAATAATCGCTTTCACGGTATTTAAATGATTAGCGGTATACATCGTTGCCATCGCGATTGCTTCGTCGACGGAACGAAAAGTCACTTCAATGCGATGATTGGAAATTTGAGTAATGGAATTTTTTTCTGCGCCTAAACAAATGTCTGCCATGCTCGCAACTACTTTGGCTGGATGTTCTCCTACAGCCGTTTCAGCCGATAACATCACAGCATCTGTTCCATCAAGGACGGCATTGGCAACATCAGAGACTTCGGCGCGAGTCGGAATCGCGTTATGAATCATGGATTCCATCATTTGGGTTGCAGTAATGACTGCTTTATCCAGTGAGCGCGCTCGTTGAATAATATGTTTTTGAACGCCGGTGACTTGAGCAAACCCAATTTCTACACCCAAATCTCCACGTGCTACCATAACAGCATCAGACGCTTTGATAATGTCATCAATGGCTGCAACAGCTTCCGTACGTTCTATTTTAGCGATGATATTCATATTGCCACCTGCCGCTTGAACTAATCTTCGGGCTTCATGAATATCTTCAGCGTTACGCGGAAAAGAAACGGCTAAGTAATCAACGCCCAGTTGAACGGCGTAACGAATATCTTCTAAATCTTTTTCCGTTAAGGCTTTTGCAGATAAGCCACCACCTAATCGATTAATGCCTTTATGATTAGAAAGTTCTCCACCTGAGCGTACTCTGCAATGAATTTTTTGTTTAACAACGTCAGTGACTTCAAGTTCAATTAAGCCATCGTTTAATAATAAAATATCATTGGGTTTTACATCTTGGGGTAATTGTTTGTAATCAATCCCAACTTGGGTTTGATCACCATTATTGTCAGCTAACTCTGCATCTAAGGTAAAAGTGTCGCCATTATTTAAAGTAATTTTTCCATTTTTAAAATTGGCGATACGAATTTTAGGTCCTTGTAAATCACCAATGATAGCAACTTCTCGTTGTAATTCTTCGGCGCACGCTCTAATTTGTTGCACACGCTTTTGATGATGCGCAAAATCTCCATGTGAAAAGTTAACTCGAAGTAAATCTGCTCCCGCTAATATCAATTCTTTTAATACTTGGATGTCATCTGTCGCAGGCCCTAGAGTTGCGATAATTTTTGTACGACGTTTTCTCACGATGCGTGTTTCTCCAAAATTGCTACGGCGGGTAACACTTTTCCTTCGATGTATTCTAAGGATGCACCACCACCGGTGGATAAATAACTGATTTTATCGTGTAAATGAAATTGATCGATTGCAGCGAGGGTATCTCCACCGCCTGCTAAACTAAAAGCTTTGCTATGAGCAATAGCTTCTCCGATAGCTTTTGTTCCTTCTGAAAACTGAGGGATTTCAAAAACACCCACAGGTCCATTCCATACAATCGTTTTTGCTGATTGAATAAAGTGACTGAACTGGGTAGCCGTCGTTGGTCCAATATCTAAAATCAAATCGTCATCAGATACATCGTGGATCCCTTTTACAGTAGCTTTGGCAGTCACAGAAAATTCTTTTGAGACGACAACATCTACAGGTAATGGAATTTGAACGTTTCTTTCTTTAGCTGTCTTTAATAATTGTTGTGCGGTTGCAATAAATTCTTTTTCATAGAGTGATTTTCCAATCGGAAATCCCGCTGCAGCTAAAAATGTATTAGCAATACCGCCACCCGTAATTAAGCAATCTACTTTGTTAACCAAATTTTCTAAAACACCGAGCTTTGTTGAAACTTTTGATCCGCCGACAATTGCAAGCAATGGATGTTCTGGATTATCCATCGCCTTTCCTAATGCATTTAACTCTGTCATTAATAAAGGACCTGCACAAGCAACTTTGGCATATTGTACGACCCCATGGGTGGAAGCTTCTGCACGATGTGCTGCTCCAAATGCATCCATGACAAAGATATCACCGAGTGCTGCGATCTTTTGACTGAGTAGCGCATCATCTTTTTTTTCGCCAACATTAAATCGCGTATTTTCACACAAAACAATTTCACCCGGTTGAATGTCAAAACCATTTAACCAGTCACTGATAAATCGTACAGGTTTATTCAAGCATTTTGATAAAGCATCAGCAACAGCGGATAAAGATAATTCAGAATCAATAGTGCCTTCAGTGGGTCGCCCTAAATGAGACAGCAAAATAACTGCAGCACCATTTTTTAAAGCAAGCTCAATAGTTGGTAATGCAGCTTTAATACGTGCATCGTTGGTAATCTTTCCATTCGCAATAGGAACATTAAAATCTTCGCGAATAATGACGCGCTTATTCTTTAAATCTAAATCTGACATTTTCAACATAATTTTCTCTTTAAAGTACGAATGCCCGTGGTGATACTTGTCATCTTGTGTATTACTTGCCATTTTGCGTATTATCTTGTCATCCTGAGCGTCAGCGAAGGATCTCAGATCTAACTCTGAGATCCTTCGCTGACGCTCAGGATGACAAATACCGTTCAGTGACACCAGATAATTACTTAGCCCCCATCCAGGCAACACAAGTATCCAACATGCGATTCGAAAAGCCCCATTCATTGTCATACCACGCAACGACTTTCACGATTTTATCAATGACTTTCGTTTGTGGTGCGTCAAGAATAGAAGAAGCAGGGTTATGATTAAAATCACAAGATACTAAAGGTGCTTCATTGATTTCTAAAATACCTTTTAATTCGTGATCTGCCGCAGCTTTCAAAATAGCATTAACTTCTTTTGCATCTGTTTTTCTTGCAGCTTCAAAAGTGAAATCTACAATAGAAACATTAATAACAGGGACTCGTAGTGCAAATCCATCGAGCTTACCTTTCAATTCTGGGATCACTAATCCAACAGAAGCAGCAGCTCCTGTTTTTGTTGGGATAATAGAGTGAGGTGCTGAACGTGCACGTCGTAAATCATCATGATAAGTATCTAATAAAACTTGATCATTGGTATAAGCGTGAATGGTATTCATGAGCCCAGATACAATACCAATTTTGTCATGAAGTGGTTTCACGAGTGGTGCTAAACAGTTGGTTGTGCAAGACGCATTAGAAATAATCGTGTGAGTGGATTTTAAAGTTTGATGATTGACGCCATATACAATAGTCGCATCGACATCTTCACCACCGGGTGCTGAAATAATCACTTTCTTCGCACCTGCAGTTAAATGTGCAGCAGCTTTTGCTTTAGAAGTAAAAAATCCCGTGCATTCAAATACCACATCAATATTTAAATCTTTCCAAGGTAATTTGCTAGGATCTCTTTCAGCAGTAACTGTAATCGCTTTTCCATTGACGATGAGTTGATTGCCTTCAATAGAAACTTCTCCAGGAAATTTTCCGTGAGTAGAATCGTAACGCGTTAAATGGGCATTGGTTTCAATGTTTCCTAAATCATTAATGGCAACAATTTGAATATCTTTATTACGATTGTTTTCAAAAGCAGCGCGCAAAATATTGCGACCGATGCGACCATAGCCATTAATAGCAACTCTAATTGTCATAAATAATCTCCACAAGTTTGAATAATATGTTCGGTTGTAATGTTTAACGCTTGATAAACTGCTTTCGCGGGTGCTGATTCGCCGTAGCGATCAATGCCAATGACTGTTCCATCGAGCCCTACATATTTGTACCAATAGCCCGTAGCACCGGCTTCAATAGCAATTCGCTTTCTAATGGCAGCAGGTAATACAGATTCTCGATAAGCAGCATCTTGTGCATCAAATACATCGGTTGAAGGCATTGATACCACACGGATTTTTTTACCTTGAGCTGTTAGTTGCTCAAATGCTTGAACGGCTAAGCTTACTTCTGATCCAGTGGCAATTAAAATAATGTCCGGTGTTCCACCACAATCTTTTAAAATATATCCGCCGCGTTCAATTTGATTTAATGTATTTTCATCACGAGTTTCATGTGGTGTTGTTTGTCGAGTGAGTAATAAAGCAGTTGGGCCATTCACATGTTCAATCGCTTTTTTCCAAGCCACAGCAGTTTCAACAACGTCACAAGGTCGCCATACTGACATGTTCGGTGTTAATCGCAGCATAGAAGCATGTTCAATCGGTTGATGTGTAGGACCATCTTCACCAAGACCAATCGAATCATGAGAGTAAACATAAATAACGCGTTGTTTCATAAGTGCAGATAATCGAACGGCATTTCGTGCGTAATCACAAAATACTAAAAACGTTCCACCGAAAGGAATGAATCCACCATGCAATGCAATTCCATTCATGATGGCTGACATTCCGAATTCTCGCACACCATAATAAATGTAATTGCCACCTGGTTGTTCACGATTAATATCTTTGCTTAAAGAATAATGCGTGCAATTGGACTCTGATAAATCTGCAGAGCCACCAACGAGTTCTGGTAATAATGCGCCATATTGATTTAAAGCTTTTTGAGACGCTTTGCGAGTCGCAATACTTTCACCTTCTCGATTTGCCGTTTGAATAAATGATTTTGATTTTTCTTGCCAGTGTGCAGGAAGTTTTTGATTGATGCGACGTAATAATTCTGCAGCGAGCTCAGGATATTTTTGTTGGTAAGCATTAAATTTATCTTGCCAAGAAGCTTCTGCTGCAGTGCCTTTTTCACGAGCATCCCAAGCAGCATAAACATCATTGGGAATAACGAAAGCAGGATAATTCCATCCTAATTTTTTTCTTGCGCCAGCGACTTCATCTTCGCCTAAAGGAGCACCATGTGTTTTTTCAGTGCCAGCTAAATTAGGAGCACCATAACCAATGATGGTTTTGCAACAGAGTAAGCTAGGTTTATCGGTGACTGCTTTTGCTTCCTTGATTGCTTGAAGAATGGCATCAGGATTGTGTCCATCAATATTTGGAATGACATGCCAGTTATATG
>JAFEDO010000061.1 GCA_018241565.1 Pseudomonadota bacterium | reverse complement strand
GCTGCTAAAAGTAATGCTGTGCAGTTGCTATTGCTACTGAATAAATTTAAACTTCTACTTTTATCTTCAATTGCATTTGGAAATTTCTCTAGGATGAACTGTACGACTGGCAAGTGACCTTGCGATGCTGCCAAAAGTAAGGCCCTATTGCCATTATTATCTTTATCTTCAATTGCCTTTGGAAACTTTTCTAGAATGTATTGCACCACCGGTAAATGACCATTGTGTGCTGCCAAAAGTAACGCTGTGTTGCCAACGTTATCTTTATCTTCGATTGCTTTTGGTAGGCGCTCCAAAATATCTTTAACCTTAGACAAATTACCCACCCTTGCTTCGTCGAGTAGATTAGTCCCACTATTTTTGTTACCAACAGGGGCAGAGGGCTGCATAAGATTAGTGTTATTACCACCAAAACCAGAAGGAGCTCCAAAACCAAGTGGGTTATTACCACCAAAACCAGAAGGAGCTCCAAAACCAAGTGGGTTATTACCGTTATTCTTACCGTTGTTATTAGAGCTAAACATTGTAAATCCTCCAAGTATGTAAACTAATTTGTGTGGTGGTTAAAAGTGATAACTTATTAGAGAATAACTAAAAATTAGAACTACTATAGTCATACCAGGTGGTAATGACTAACGAGTTGTTATCCAAGAAACAAGAGCAAAAAAATCTATCATAAGTTAACAGTATCATATATTTGTATTCAAGCAATTATCATTCAATTAGCGAGTTAATTTGAAATGCTTTGAGTGTTTTGCAGTTTCTAATAATTGTTGAAGGTTCACTTCGCCATCAAACTTGAGTGCATGAGCATAATCTACAGGTTGTCCTTTGTTTACTCTCAGTTCTAACTCTTTTTCGATATATTGCTTAAATGATGATTCATCAGTGAATTGTTCTCCGTATTTAGTCTTAAGATATTCTATAAATGCTTCTTTATCTTTAGGCATAATATCTAAAGCTTGTAACGGAGATGCGTCTTTAAAATCAATGCTCTCAATATAAGCAAAATAAGCTTCTTGTAATTCTGTAGCGTTTAATTCATTGATACGTTTAATAAAGTGCTGTCGAATAAAATCATGAAATTCTTGCTTGACGTCATCCATAGTCAATATTTTTAAGAAGGGATGACCTACTACAGATTGAAAAAGCCGTCGCTTAACACCAGAATAACAGCTAGGTTTATCGCCATCTAAGTCGTCATATTCTTCAAGAATGGGGTTTCTATTTTCATCAAGAATACGCTTCCCATTTTTATTAGTTTTGTAACGAGTATTGTCCCAATTGTGAGCTCGACCTATATGTGCAAGTTCATCTACAAAGTGATCTAAGCGACCTTCAAAGGTCTGGCCATCTGTTGGAGGTACATTCTTGTCACTAGCGGCTAACCATAACATGACGATGAGCGGTTGATATTCTTCAAATGTTGAATAGTGTTCATCGGAGTTATTGGGATTGACTTCAACGTATGCGGCTGTTCTTGACATCCAAGGATTAGGTTTTAAAAGATAGCGCCATGCAGTATGGTCTTTATGTTGATAATAGGTTTGAAGCGCTTTTTTGCGTCCTTCCTCTGCCAGATTGAGTTGCTGAAATTCTTCCCAGTGCACAGGCAAGGCACATGATTCACTTACATCTGTGGTCATCGCAGGTTTTTTTTCATAACGCGCAATTAGCCATGCGCGAAGATCCATCATTAAATTACTCGTACCTTTTTCTTGAATCGTGGGTTGATAAGCATCAATAGCTCTTTGAAGCCTTTTTTGCTCACCAGTTGTTAAGGCTCGCATAGATGATTCATGGTCTCTGGCTAGTTGATGTAAATCGAGGCCAACTCTTGCCTCATTGCGATAAAGATGGTTGGCTTCAGCCAGAGTTCTAATTGCTGGAACGGTCAGGAGAATATCAGCAGCTTCTCTGTTGCCCGTTGTAATTGCCAGGCGGAAAAGTTCATTTTCTAATTGAGGTGTTACTGCTGTATGTAACAAAGCTCTAACAGCGGGGATCCCTATTAAAAAACGTAATTCATTCAATCTGTCGAAATAGCGCATAGGGTCAATAGGTCTACGAACGTTATTTCTACGGTTATTACCTCTGATGATATTTCTTATCATGTAAAAACAGAGCTTTGCTTCGTTATGGTCGCTTAAATCAAAAACAGCATTTCGATTATTGTTTTCTATCTCTTGTCTGCGATTTCTTAATTCGGTGATTTTATCTTCAATAAAAAGAATGACAGAGTGAATCAAATCTTGATGTGTATGCATTTCAGCATAAGCAAAACAACAAGGGTGAGAAAGGAGTTTGTTGATTATTCTGTCATGAGTAGCTTCACGAAAAGCTCTATAATCTTTGGTTGAAATCATAGCATCAACTTCTAGAGGTAACTTTGTCTCAAGGTGTTGTACGACCTCAAGATGGCCTTTTTTGCAAGCAAAGTAATAAGCCGAATAATTATAAGTTCTAATCATTGCCTCAACTAGAGAAGGCTGTTTTTCTTCAATATGTTGCATTATATTCAAATGGCCGTTTTCAGAAGCCCATCGGTATGCGTAGTAGTCTAGAGAGGTAATCATTTTTTCAGCGAGATCTGGAGCAATTTCTTCAATATGTTTTATTACCTCTAGATGACCATTTTCAGAAGCCTTCCGATAAGCTTCATATGTCCGAGCTTCAAGCATTGCTACAACTAAGCTAGATGACTTTGCTTCGAAGTGTTTCATCATTTCAAGATGGTTGTTTCTGGCAGCAGTACGATAAACTGCATAATCTTCAGTTTTGATCATTGCTGTTACTGGCTCTGGTGTTCTTGTTTCAATGTGTTGTACTACATCGAGATGGCCGTTTTCGCAAGCCTTGCAATAAGCGAAATATATTTGATCTTCAGTCATTGCATTAACTAACGCTGGTGCTATTTCCTCAATATGTTGCAGTATATTTAGGTGACCACTATAAGCAGCCATGCGATAAGCAAAGTAATCACTGGCTTTGATCATTTCTTCAATCAGTAGAGGTCGCTTTACTTCAAGATATTGCATGACATTAAGATAACCGTTGAAAGCAGCTACGCGATAAGGTTCATAAAAGTTTAGGCTAAGCGAATCAAGCAGCGTTGGTTTTTTGTCTTCCAGGTATTGCATTATATCTAAATGGCCATTTTGGTAAGCTTGTTGGTAGCTTGAATCAATCATTGACTCAACGCCTTTGGGTTCGATTGCTTGAAGGTGTTTCATGACGTCAAGATGACCATTTTTAGCAGCCTTGAGATAACCGTGATTAATGATGTTTTCAACACGTGGAAGTGTTTGAGTAATCTCAAGACCGAGATTGTAGCCAGGCTTGCGATAAGTTTCGTTTTTTTGAATGCTAATTGTTGCTTTCAATAAGGTAGGTAACTTTTCTTCAAGGTGTTGCAGGATATTAAGATACCCTTTTTCACACGCAGAGAGATATGCAGCATAATCTCCAGCTCTAATCATTGCCTCAATTTGCAGAGGTAGCTTAGCTTCGAAATATCGCATTACTTCAAGATAACCGTTTGTGCTAGCCGTTGAATATAATTGATAAGATGATTGCTTAAGTAACCTAAAAACTTCAGCCCTATGCATTCCCTCTAATATCTTTTCAATCAACGATAGACGGCCCATTGAGCAAGCAAGTGATAATGTATGCCAAATTGAAAGGGCTAATAGTCTGCCAACCTCTAAAAGTTCATCATCCGATTTTTTTGGAGACCCTATAGCTAAACATACCCAAGCCGCTTGAGCTTTCTCGTCACAGGATTTATGAAATTGAATCAGCGCTTGATTATTTAAAAAATCATCGAGTGGCGTTTTCATCAGTGTAATCTGTTCTTTCGTGATATTATTTAAAAAAATATTTTCCCAGATATTCTCAGGTATTAATTCAGCCTGTGACGACGGCCGCTTTCTTTCTTTTTCTGAGTTCATTTTGGCGATTTCCTCTGATAGGGTGGTCGATAAGCGCAATGCATAACATACTATATTTTAAATGTGGTCCTATAATCATTTTTAACTCTATAGCCAAATACGGTTATTATCAAAAGTGAGTTTTATGATAATGAATTAAAGGCTTTAGAAAGTTTCTCATTTTAAAGCTCCTTAAGCAGGTAAACACAGACTATGACTAGTTTGCAGTCTTTCTATTTCAGCCCATGGATCGAGAGTACGTTGTAATGCTTGCTGTCGATTTTGCCAAGGTGTCATGATGAGTGTGTGTAAAGCAGTTTCTGAAAGCTCATCTAATTTGCTTTCACGCCACTGTAAAATGATTTGCCCTAATACAGATGGGCCTACATTTTCTCGTGCAGTGGTGTGAATTTCTTCTGCTGGATATGTTTCTGCTTTGTTTTCATATATCTGTTCAAGAATGACGTGTAGAGGTCTATTCACAAATTGCTTTTGCTTAAATTCTAATAGGAGTGCTTCTATTGCCTT
>JAFEDO010000060.1 GCA_018241565.1 Pseudomonadota bacterium | reverse complement strand
CTTCATCACTGCAAGCCCTCGACAAAAATCTTGAGTTAAAAAGTCTCGCGAAAGAAAACAACAAACGTCATTTTATTTCTACTTTAGTCTCACACACAGATATACCCAATGAATTAATTTCATTCGCTAGAACACATCTCCAATTAACGAATCAAGATATTTTTGTTCTTGCAACCCGATGTGCAAACTTTTCGGTTATGGATCAAATAGTTGGACAAGAGCCCAAACTTATCCAAAGCGTGATAAAACTGCTATCAGGCAACCACTATGGAGATAATGTTTACCAAAACATCATGAATTTACTTAAAGTTCATCTCTTTAGAAAGTTATTATCCGTCCAGGAAACTCTAAAAATTTATTCTTTATTATTAAAAAGTAATATTCAAATAGAAGTTCTCATAGAGTTTGGATCAACATCACTTAGTTTATCAAACAGTAAAATTTTTACTTCTGCGGCAAAAGCTGGTCGCCTTGATATTATGAATCATTTAATCGTACCTCTAGGTAACAACACAGCAGAAATCCAAAAGATGATTGCTACTGACAATTATCTTGCCTTTCGAAACGCTACTGAAGGCAGACATCTTAGTGTGATTAATCGTCTCATTGAACTTGTCAATAACGACAAAGCAATAATCAAAGAAATGATTGCAGCTGAATGTAATGCCGCTTTTCACTGGGCGCTCCTCAGTGGAGATCTGGATATTATTACTCGTTTTCTTGAACTTTTAGATAACAACAAAGCAGCAATCCACAATTTGATTAAACCCTATGGTTCCGTTGTTCTTCAACTCGCGGTAAAAAAAGGGCATCTTTCTGCTATTAGCCATTTAATCAAGCTTTTGGGTAACAACCATGACGCAATCTACGAGATGCTCTCAGATCATTATTGCGAAGATTTTAGAACTGCTCTCAAGGAAAAACATTCTGATGTAACCAATTATCTTATAAATTTTTATTTTATTTATGCACATGCTGAAATGCATTATCAAGAACCCAACATGAACAGAATATATAATTATAAAGTCATTGTGAACGACGCCACTAAAAAATATATAGATAATCTTTCAGAAAAAAAGACCGCCTTTTTAAACATACCCCGTCAAACAGCCCACTTTGATTTACTTAATGACGACGGCAGTGTTGACACTGAATCAGCATTGTATGGCTATTATGTTCTACGTCACTTGATCAGAGTTTCTCAATCAGCAGAAGACAATCCTTATGGCACCGAGATTTATCAAAAAATAGAAGAATTACTTGATATACCTAGTATTAAGAACTTAATAACAGTCAATGCATTAGCAATCTCTCATAGCCATATAAAACGAGGATTTGACCATCAACCTAATGAACTACTTCGTCTAGCTCAAAGTGTACGTAATGAAAGACTGGTATCTCGATTATTAACGATTGAAGCTGTACGTGCAGAAGCAGAAGCTAATAACTACTACGAAGGTGCTGACGGCATTGACATAGCAGCGCTCGCACGAGATCGAGAATCCTCGATGACAGCGTTACTACCTGAAGAGCAGGAACGATTGTCAAAAATTGAAACCCGTTATGCCAACATTGTAAAAGACATAGGTGGCAATGAAGCGGTTGTTAACGAATTTCGAGAGTATTTAGAAGCAGCATTTTTATCTGAAGAACATCAATCAGAACGAACAGTAATACTAAAAGGAAAAAAATATTTATTACCCTTTGAAGAATTTGAATTAGATATGTTTGTTGACATTAATGGTTTTTCAACAGTTGAAATCGAAGCCATCGATCAAGTCTATTTTAAAAATATGTATCACTCCGCTTATCGATATATCTTAAAACCTAATCCCTGGATGGATCCCCGTGCCTCTTATGTTTATATCAACGATGCTCGTACTGAACGTTGGTCAACGTTTGAAGAATATGAAGGGATGATCGCTTATCTTTGGTTAGCGGCCAGTGATACTGATGAAGAAATGAAACCTACTTTAGAAGGAATGACGGTAGAAGACCGAATTAATTTATTTATTAAAGAATTATCGTTGATAGGTAGAGCGCACAATTGGAATAGAATCAGAGAAAAGATTGGCTCTGATGGGGAAGTTGTACGAGACAAAAATGGCAATATTGTAGAAGAAGAATATGACGATTTAGGAAAAGACCGACCTTCTTGTTTTGGTGGTGTCAAAAGACGACTATTTCAAGCTTTATTGGGTCATCCATTATATGAGCTCATCAGTGCAGCAATTATCTTAAAATTTGCGAATGATTTTGTTAGAGATTATTACCAAACTTTGTTGCGCAAAACATCACTGAATGAATTGAAAAAAACAAAAGAAGAACTTAAGAAATATTGGTATGAATTTGAATTGCCTCCGTTATTAATAGCACTCAATCCTCAACAAGAAGAATTTTCTAAATCCGTTTGGAAAGCATTGCGAGAACAGTTTGGTACTCATGCAGATTTTTTTGAACGCACAGTTAGGGGTATGCTTAATAGCGCTGAAAAAAATCTCTTTTTAGCTTGTCACGACGGCGCTAAATTAGGAGAGCTTTTAGATACCGTCGTTAGACACAAAACTATTTTAAGTGATGTCACACAGAAATGTGCATTTGATTATTTAGAAGAACACCCTCAACAAGTGCAAGAAGTGAAGGAAAAAGGAATTACCATTATATGGAATGAGATTAAAGACAACGTCAAAAAAGAAGTTTTTGAAAAATTAAAAGTCGACTTTGCAGATAAAAACGACCCTCAATTCAAAGTTCTATACGAGTTCATTGAGCAAGCAAAAGATTTACCTTATATCCCTGGAGCAGTAATAAAAGCACCTGTTTCATCAGCAGCCTCATTTACACCTCCTCAAGATAATTCTGCTGGTAATCAATCTGGTCCTTCATCCGGTAATACCCCATCCTCTCCTACTCCTTCTACTTAAAGCAGAGCTCGAGATTAGATCCCGAGTTGCGCGCCGCAAAGGCTCGGCGCTTACCCGGGCTATAATATACTCTGGTAATCCTCCACTCTCTCCGACCCCTTCTGCCTAAAATCGTTGACTATATATACCCTCATTCCCTATCATCCCTCCCTCTATAAGGAAAACGAATGAAATCTAAAGAAAATTCTCAAAAGCCCCGCGGGATATTCTTACTCCCTAACTTGTTCACAACCGCTGCTTTATTTGCTGCATTTTATTCTATTGTGGCTGCGATGAAAGGCGCTTTTGATGTTGCAGCTATCGCTATTTTTATTGCTATGGTTGCTGATTCTTTAGATGGTCGCATTGCTCGTTTGACAAAAACACAAAGTGATTTTGGTGCAGAATATGACAGCTTATCTGATATGGTGGCTTTTGGTGTTGCACCTGCTTTGATCGTCTATAAATGGTCACTTCATTCATTAGGTAAAACAGGTTGGTTGATTGCCTTTATTTATACGGCAACCACTGCCCTACGATTAGCTCGATTTAATACAAAATTAGGGGATACAACCAATAAACGTTACTTCCAGGGAATTCCAAGCCCTGCTGCCGCTGCTGTTATCGCAAGCCTTGTTTGGATGGGTTATGACAATATGGTTGATGGAGAAGTCGTGAGGATCTTTATTGCTCTGATGACATTGATCACTGGCGGACTCATGGTCAGCAGCATTCCTTATCATAGTTTCAAAGAGATTGATCTGAAAGGAAGAGTGCCATTCATGGTCGGTGCTATTGTCGTATTAATTTACGTCGCGATCTCGATTGACCCACCGTTGATTATATTTTTAATTAGCTTTGGATATGTGTTGTCGGGGATTGTGTTGGCTTTGTGGAATTTGTACCAAGCGAGAAGGT
>JAFEDO010000005.1 GCA_018241565.1 Pseudomonadota bacterium | reverse complement strand
TGATACTGCGTACCTAAATGCGATTGTAACTGTACGGATGGGTTCAAACCGTACGTAGTACTACTGGGCTGACGCACTCCCGACACCGTACTACTCGCAAAATTGACACTGCCCGTCAATGCGTATTGCAATTCAAATTGATTTTGAGCGACTCGCAAATTGAACTTTTGAACCACTCTATTTATTTCGCTGGTCATGATGCTGGGGTTATATCTAAGCGATAACAATACGGCATCACGCAAAGATAAAAATTTTGCTTCTTCCTCTGCGTGACTGTTTATACAAACCAAATGCAAACCAGCAAAGCTAAGCGGCAAAATAATCCATTTGAATCGTTGAAATAAATTTATCATTGAAGACCGATAGCCTTACTATAGTTATTTTTTAAATTGATTGGTAAGCACGGAAGAGGTTTGCATAGTAGCAGCACCCTTCCCTGGTTTTATTTTGCGGGTCGTATGGTATCAGCTAAAAAGGAAATTTAAAATTTTTATCCTTCCTTTTTTCTTCGTTAAACCCTTGAATTAGACAAATTGGAATTACTGTCTACACTTAGCTTCCCCATTACCCGTTTGGGATAGTTTTGTGCGTTTTCAGGAAGAAAACCTTTTTATACCCTTAAGCTTTCCTTAAGGATCGGAAACTAAACTAGAAAATATAAGGATACATAGGAAGAGTTGTATGGCCGGGTCAGCGTTATTAGCAGGTAATCAATCTGCCTTATTTAAAAAAATTCCTGAGCTTTCAGCGTTAGTTGCGAGTGCGTGGCGATTATTGGGAGCAAATCAAGATAGGGCTTTTGGACTATGTGTATGCGAGATTATTGCATTTGCTAAAAACTCGCTTAGAAGTGGCCATATAATAGAGGCTCAAGAAGCCGCCGAAGCTTACATAAGCTTTCGAACATACTTGGATGCTAATTTCCCACATAAAATGGCTCGCATTCTAGGTTCTAAGGGTATTGTTAATTCCCTGGAAATTATTAAGCACGTCAATACGACCCCCGAGCTTTTAGCCGCAGAAGCCCGAAAACTACACGAATTACATCCAGAAACTCACGATATACAGCCTCCTCATGTGGATAAAGTTGTCGCTCCTTCCGCTTAATCTCCTATAAACCTCCAAAATTCCTTGAAATTTCCCTGTTCAGAAACTACGCTTAACCTTATGTGATTTATTAATGGACATCCTATATGTATAGACGCCTATATTACTTGCTGCCCTCTGTAGCAAAAACAGAGGCCCTAGTTAACCAGCTACTGCTGGACCGAGTTGAATTTGGCAAAATTCATGTATTAGCCAAAGAAAATACCCCCTTAGGCAGGCTTCCCGAAGCCTCCGCTTTTCAAAAAAATGATATCAAAAGAAGCTTCTTTATTGGTGCATTTATTGGCCTTTTTCTGGGGGCACTGGCGGGGATTGCCCTGCATCAAGCCCTATACCTCCCAATGGGTGGCATCATGATTCTCACCACCCTGGGTGGTGCGGTTCTCGGTGCCTGGTTTGCCACCATGTATGGTCTCATTATGCCAAATAAAGAATTGCGACCATTTAAAGACGCGATTGAAAACGGTGAAATTTTAGTGATGATTGATATTGAAAAACGACGAATTGATGAAATAGAAAAAGATATTGAGCGCTTACTTCCTGAAGCACATTTTCAGGGAATGGAACCAAGAATCCCTAGTTTTCCATAGGTATTCTAAAACACGAGCGGAACAATGAGGTTGTCAATCTGTGGCCTCTTTCAGTTACGTTTAATCTGAAGCGGTTCTTCAGCATGTGTGAATATTGACATCTGCAAAAATGCAACTAAGCTGCATAATGTGCTGCGCAAATTTAACACCAAAGTACGTCTGTATGCATGGAAAAAAAGTAAATAAAAATTCTTTATTTGGAGGTTGGTTATGAAAAATTTCACTAAAACAGCGACCATTTTACTGTTTAGCTTGTGTTTGAGTAGCGTCATTTCTGTTGCCGCAGCCAGTTGGTACTCTTGTGAAGTTTCAGATAACACAACGGTCAATTCCGGCGATTATGTTTGTTGCGATGCTTCTATAGATGAAGATGATTCAGTGTTAACTCTTACTAGACTAGGCAGCGCCCATGTGGTGTGCACAGCCAGAAATAACAAAGCTTGGCACTGGGTTTATGTAGGTTTTGAAAATGGGTGTAATAAAAAATTTCTCGGTCGTCATTTTGTATTGCCATACAACCCACATGCGTATCGATGTGAACAAAAATAAGGCTTTTTGACGGGAAATCATCTTAGTGATGATTGATGCTGAAAAAAGACGATTCGTTAACATGTATGAATCTTGACATTGGTAAAAATGCAACTACGCTCTATAAATATACTATACAAATGTATCAATAAAATACGTCTTTATGTATAGGCATAGGAGAAAATGAATAAAAATTCTTTATTTGGAGGTTAGTTATGAAAATATCTACTAAAAAGCTGAGTACTTTACTACTTAGCGTATGTTTAGGTGGTGTAGTTTCTGTTGCCGAGGCCAGTTGGCGCTCATGTGAGATTTCAGATAACACAATAGTAGGTTCCGGCGATTATGTTTGTTGCAAAGCTTCTATAGACGAAGATGATTCCGTATTGACTATTGGTAGAGGAAGCGGTGCTCATGTGGTGTGCATGGCTAGAAATAACAAAGCTTGGCACTGGGTTTATGTGGGTTATGAATCTGGGTGTAGTGACAAGTTTTTCTTTAAAGGGTTAACACCTTACAACACAGATGCGTATCGATGTGAACAACAGTAAGGCTTTTAGATCAACACCAACACAGTATGCTTCACAAAGCCCAAGGCTCTTGCCTTAAGAGAAGTAAGAGTTTTGGGTATCATCTGAAACGCTGGGTTGGTGTTTGACTAACTTGATTTATATTTGGAGATTATTATGAAAAATAGCACTAAAAGAGTTACGACTTTACTACTCGGTTTATGTTTGAGTAGTTTAGTTTCCGTGGCAGACGCCAAGTGGCATAGCTGTCTGGTCGCAAATGAAAAAGCCGTTGGTTCCGGTGATTACGTTTGTTGCAATGCTGCTGTAAGTGCAGATCCGTCCGTATTAAATGTTAGTAGAGGAAGCGAACCTCGTGTGATTTGTATGGCTAAGAACAATAAGGCTTGGCACTGGGTTTATGTGGGTTATGAAGCGGGATGTTTCAGACGCTATGGTTCTAGTATCGTAACGCCTTACGACTCATATGCATGGCGATGTGAACAACAGTAGAATATAGACATGGAATTTCTAGTTCTCCTGAAAGAATTAGAAATTCTGTGTTTGGGAGGCTTGTTATGAAAAATGGCATTAAAATTAAAAATGTAGCCGCTTTTATGTGTGGGCTATGTTTAAGTGGCTTGGTTTCTGTCGCAGAAGCCAATTGGCATGACTGTAATCTTGCAGCCAATCAAGTACTCGGTTCTGGTGCTTACGTTTGTTGTGGGGGAAAGCGAGGCACTGGCAGCAATGAATCTGTGTTAACCCTTACTAAATACCACGCCGGCGCTGAAGTGATATGCATGGCTAGAAATAACACAGCTTGGTTTTGGAAGCCTGTGGGCTATGAAAATGGCTGTAACCAGTTCTGGAACCCCCATTCTTCGACCTTTAAAGCTTGGAGATGCGAGCAAAAGTAAAGGAACAGAAAGGCCTCAGCCTGGTGGCCGACACCTCGGGCAAACGAATTTCACAAGGAAGTCATTCGCCTAGAAAATTTTTTGTATTTCTTAACTTTTGGGGAGGAGAATAGCCGTGAAAAATAGTACTAAAACAGCATTACTCTGTGGGTTATGTTTAAGCGGCCTGGTCTCTGTCAGTTGGGGGTACAATCCCCCCCCATGCTCTCCGGGCGGGTATGGCCCAGGTGATTATGTTTGTTGCAATTCTTCTGAGGCTTCTGTTGATAGCCGCGATGCCACAGTATTGAATATTACTGCTGGGCAAACAGGTAAAGCACAATGCGCATCCAGACACAACCCAGCATGGGCTTGGCGCTATAAAAGCAATAGAGCGATATGCAACGGCTCCGCTGGATTCCGATGCGTACAACAGTGATCCCCATTAGAAGCAAGCTGCGAAACCTTGATGCGAAAAGCGCATCAAGGCCGCAGCAGTAGTACCTACACTATAATGTGTGCTTGCCATGGAGTACCTGAAGCACCACAAATAGCATTTCCAGTGATTACAGTACCATTAACCCCAGCACTTATTCTGCAGCTCAGATTCATATATCCGCTCACAGTTTCATAAATAGTTACTTCCGTAGTGCCATTGAATATAGCCGTTGCAGTGACAGTAAGCGCTCCTTTTGGACCATAAAGGACACCACTAAAATTTCCTGATTCATAAGGTCCTTCACCAGTCAATCTGGTTAAAGTACCTATATTATCTGGTTGCTTACCAAGCCATTGAGATATATTCCAATGATCAGCGAGCGCTAATGCTGGAAAAAGCATTATCATTGTGAAAGCTACTACTAAACCACTCTTAATCTTTTTCATAAAGTTCCCTCTCTCTTTTATTAAGTTCTTAAATCCGTAAGCCAATAGGCAGCGGGAATATACCGTTCCTTTATATAAAAGTAAATTTGGTAGTTTTTGAATTCTTGCGCAGTGGGGTCAGTCTCGATTGCTTCTTTTGTATCAAAGCTACGCCAAACTCTTAAGTACCTTAACTTCGTTTTCAGTACCTAGTAATACTAAATCTGCCGGTCGCGCTGCAAACAAACCATTCGTAACAACACCGACAATATTATTAAGCGTCTGTTCCAACTTGATGGGCTCCATAATTTTTAAATTATGAATATCGAGAATCACATTGCCATTGTCAGTTACAAATCCCTCTCGATATACGGGATCGCCGCCCAATTTAACAATCTGTCTTGCAACATAACTGCGTGCCATTGGAATAACTTCAATAGGTAACGGAAAGTTCCCTAACATTTTAACCAACTTACTTTCATCGGTGATACAAATGAACTTTCTTGAAACAGCGGCAATGATTTTTTCTCGGGTTAAGGCACCACCACCCCCTTTGATGAGTTCAAGCAAATGATTGCATTCATCGGCACCATCCACATAAACTGGCAAAGAAGAAACTGAGTTTAAATCAACTATTGGAATACCTTTTTCACGCAATCGTTTCTCTGTTGCTAAAGAGCTAGGTACTGCCCCTTCTATCTTGTGCTTAATTTGTGCTAAAGCATCGATAAAATAATTCGTTGTGCTTCCTGTCCCAACGCCAACGACGGTATCTTCTTCAATATAATGGATTGCTTGCAATGCCGCTGCTTGTTTTTGTGCTTCACGATTCATAGAATAGCTTCCTTTTCAAAATAACGAATGGTGCAAAGATATACTCAACTCACCGAGATGTAAAACATGCAAAGATTGACGGATTTGCCCGAATGGCACGCTCTCACTCAACACCATGAGCAAATAAAAAATATTCATATGCGAGATTTGTTTCAAAAAGATAAAACTCGCTTTGATAAATTTTCATTATCTGCCGCAGGATTATTTTTAGATTATTCAAAAAATAGAATAAACGAAGAAACATTATCTTTATTAATACATCTCGCTGATGCACGTCACTTGAAAAATAAAATTGAAGATTTATTTTCGGCAAAGCCAATTAATACAACAGAACAAAGAGCTGCACTTCATACTGCACTTCGAGATCCGGGTCACTCACCTATTTATTATCAAGATCAAAATGTTTCTACAGATATTCAAGATTGTCTTCAGCGTATGCATGATATCAGTGAAACCATCCGTCAACAAAAGTGGCGTGGATATAAAGGCGATGTGATTACGGACATTGTGAATATTGGCATTGGAGGTTCTGAGCGTGGCCCTGCTATGACAATCGAAGCGCTCGCGCATGATAAAACATCGTCATTAAATTTCCATTTTATTTCTAATATTGATGGGCATCATGTAACAGACGTATTAAAGCGTCTTAATCCAGAAACCACTTTATTTATTGTTTCTTCAAAATCTTTTTCAACGCTGGAAACATTAAAAAATGCAAAAGTTGTTCTTGATTGGTATCCTGAAAAATCAAATCGTGATCAGCATTTTATTGCCATCACTCTGAATAAAAAATCAGCGCTTGATTTTGGAATTTCAGAAAAAAACATTTTACCACTATGGGATTGGGTTGGTGGTCGCTATTCCATTTGGTCTGCCATTGGATTACCTCTCATGATTGCCATTGGCATAGACAAATTTAAAGAATTTCTGAAAGGTGCTCACACCATGGATGAGCATTTTAAAAATGCACCCTTCTCGCAAAACATGCCTTTATTATTAGCGTTGCTGGGTATTTGGTATTGCAATTTTTTCAAAGCACAGACTCATGCAATATTACCTTATGATCATCAACTACAACTTTTTCCTTCTTATTTAAAACAATTAGTGATGGAAAGTATTGGAAAAAACCGAACGCATTCAGGCACCCTGATTGACTATGAAACCAGTCCTATTGTTTGGGGAGAAGCTGGTTGTAATGGACAGCATGCATTTCATCAAGCGTTACACCAAGGCACGCACCTCACCCCCACTGATTTTATGACTTCTATATCTCACCATCATACTTTAGATGAGCACCATCAAATTTTATATGCTTCTTGCTTAAGTCAAACACAAGCATTGATGGAAGGAAAAAAACCCGAAGAAATTTTGCATGAATTAATAAACCAAGGATATCCTAGAGAACAAGCTGAATTTTTATCGCTTCAGCAATCTGCACCCGGAAACCAACCTTCTAATACTTTAATTTATAATAAATTAACACCAGAAATTTTAGGCGCCCTGATTGCTTTATATGAACATAAAACCTATGTTCAAAGTATCATTTGGGATATCAATGCATTTGATCAATGGGGAATAGAGCTGGGAAAACGTTTAGCAAAAAATATTTTAAAAGATTTGACGGAAAACTCGTCCACATCCAACTACGATGTTTCGACAAAAGGATTAATGAAAATTTTTAAAGACGCCCATTCTTGAATTTAACAACGCTGCTTTGAATGAGATTATGAAAAAATCTAAAACTGTATTACAAATTGCTCTTCCAACCCCTTTAAGAAATGATTGCTTAGATTATTTGGTTCCTGAAAATTGGGAATATCAACTGGCTAAGATTGGAAGCCGCGTCCGCATCCCATTCCGAAACAAAGAAATGGTGGGTATTCTACTTGGGATCAGTGATCAGTCGGCAGTATCTGAAGAGAAGCTTAAACCAGCCATTGGGTTAATTGATCATGAAATTTTATTACCCACCACATTACTAAAACTATGTGAATTTGCAAGTCAATATTATCAACATCCCTTGGGTGATGTTATTGGAACAGCTTTGCCCAGTTTATTGCGTAAAGGAGCGCCCGCACGTTTTCGTGAAGAAAAATTTTGGAAGTTGTGTGGGCATACTAAAACGATAGAATCTTCTTCTTTCTCTCGTTCTCCTAAGCAACAACAATTATTTGATTTATTACTAGCGCATAAAGAAGGTTGTAGCGAGAAAATATTAAAGCAACAGAAAATCAGTTCTGCTGCAATCAAATCTTTACAAGAGAAGGGAACAATTGAGTTTTTCTTACGAGAAGAAAATCCTATTCATGAACCTAGAACTTGTCAGCCTGCATTAAATTTAAATTCTGAGCAACAAAACGCCGTTGAAAAACTTTCAGCTGACTTGGAAAAATTTCACGTGAGTTTGTTAGATGGCATTACAGGCAGTGGCAAAACAGAAGTTTATTTACACGTCATTCAACACGTATTAAACGCGGGAAAAACATGTTTAATCTTAGTGCCCGAGATTGGCTTGACGCCCCAATTTATGAATCGAATTTTTTGTCGTTTTGATTGCCCCATCTCTGTATTGCATTCAGGATTGAATGATCGTGAACGATTAGATGCATGGTTATTGGCAAGCCGTGGTATTGCAAAAATTATTATTAGTACTCGTTCTGGGATCTTTACTCCCATTCCTCAATTGGGATTAATCATCGTCGATGAAGAACATGATGCATCATTCAAACAACAAGATGGCTTACGTTATTCGGCGAGAGATTTAGCTATTGTGCGCGCACAAATTGAGAATATGCCTATTATTTTAGGTTCAGCAACGCCTTCTTTAGAATCTTTACGCAATGCAGATGCCGCTCGATATCAATGGATTAAATTAACTGCTCGCGCCGGTGAAGCAAAGATGCCTCAAATTCGATTGCTTGATCTTCGCAATCAAAAATTACATCACGGGCTATCTGAAAAACTATTAGAATCGATTTCACAGCATATTTCTAATGGGAATCAAGTGATCTTATTTATTAATCGTCGTGGGTATGCCCCTATTTGGATGTGTGCACATTGCGGATGGGTTGCTGATTGTTTACATTGTGATGCGCATTTAACGCTGCACTTATCTCAAGGATATTTGCAATGTCACCACTGTGGAATCATGCGCCGGATTGATCATCAATGCCGCTCATGCCAAGGTAAAAAGTTAATTCCGCTGGGTACTGGCACGGAACGATTAGAAGAAATCCTCGCTGCGCGCTTTCCTGATACAGAAATTATCCGTATCGATAGAGACACGACGAGTCGAAAAGGGGCATTAAATAGTACATTGAATAAAATCAAAAATGGCTCTCAGCAAATTTTGATTGGCACACAAATGTTGGCAAAAGGACATGATTTTCCTAATGTTACTTTAGTTGGCATTTTAGATGCCGACAGCGGATTGTTTAATGCAGACTTTCGGGGATCTGAACGATTGGGGCAGTTGATCACCCAAGTTGCTGGACGTGCAGGACGCGCAGAAAAACCTGGCGAAGTGGTTGTACAAACCTACAATCCACAACATCCTTTATTATTAAAATTGATTCAAGAAGGATTTCATAAATTCACTGACACTATCTTAGAAGAAAGAAAAGCAGCAAGCTTACCTCCGTACGCACATCTTGCTTTATTTCGTGCGGAAGCCCCTGAAAAAGAAATTGCAGAAGTATTCTTAGATCAATTGAAAACTCAAATACAAACTTTAGAAATGACCGGTGTTTATTTATTAGGTCCTATTCCAGCACCCATGGAAAAACGCGCTCGTTTTTATCGTTATCAATTGTTGTTACAAAGCCATCAACGAAAAAACCTACAAGACTTATTAGATCGAATCATTCCTTTGGTTCGTTCTAATAAATCTTCTCCTCGTTTGCGCTGGTCAATTGATGTCGATCCGATTGATTTGTTTTAGGTTACGAGCAGTGTTTGCAAATGGATTTACTATTAACTTACTCGTTATTTTTGCCGAAACTCGTCTTCCAAATTTATGTGAAGGAACTTCAACATATCTATGTATGAATGTCGACAAGCCTATTGCAACACTGGTGGCAATCAATAAAGACAGCCCAGGCTTTAAGCCCAAATCAAGAAAAACTCTCAATAATACATACCCGCCAATAGCATGAGTAACATATAAAGGATAGCTAATGTCAGCAAGAAAATTGGATATGATGTTACCTTTAAAAAGTTTTGGATTCGCATAAGCAAAAATAAAAGTCACTAAAGCAAATACATAACTCCATATCAGATGAAATGAAGGATGATAGAAATTATTTTTTGATAACAAATAAAAGAAAAAAAATAAAAGGACAATTAGAAACATGGTATATTTAAAGTCGATTACCTTTCTGAAATAATAATTAAAAGTGACACCAATGAACATAAAAATGATGTATTGAGATGTAAAAACGTATGCAGCACTTATGTTAAAAGCAAATTCACCGACATAAGCGAGCACTCCAATCTTCGAATTTAGAAAGAACGCAGAGACAAATAAAAATACGGGGATTAGAAATACTCGTCGACGTTGAGCTCTGAAAAAACTAGCGACGATTGCGCAAATCAAATAAAATTTTACTTCGATTTCGAGAGTCCAGATAACCCCGTCAATATCTTTTGAATATATTATGTCATGCAATCCGGGAATATAATGAAATATTATTTCTTTTGTATGTAATGGAAATCCAACATTAAAATAAAGACAACTCAACCAGATGGCTGTCAATGTAATGGAAAATCCTACTATATAAGTAGGGAATATTCTAAAAAAACGATTAGCAATAAACCCTTTCCAATCTGTTTTTTTAAAGGAAAATGGTATCACGAAGCCACTAATTAAAAAAAATAATGCAACACCGTACGCGCCCCAATCAAATAATACGGTAGGATTAAGCAGTGCAACATATGTTGGTGTTGGAAAAGTTTGGAATGAAAGAATGGGCGCATATATGTCGGTAGAAACGACATCTCTCGCTAGCCAGAAAACAACAAAATAGTGGCAGACTAAAACAAACAATGCAGAGAATCCACGTAACGTATTAGCAAACTCTATTCTACCAACATCATTTTCGGTTCCCACCGTGCCGCCTGTGAAAGTTAGTGTGATTTTTGATGTAAGAGCAATCGAGTCTAATAGTATGGACCCACCCATCTATAAAAAGGCTTCGTAATGAGCCAGAATGAGAACGTAAAAATTTTCATTTCAATAGGAGGGAGGGTCCAATGAGAGATATTAAAGTACTG
>JAFEDO010000059.1 GCA_018241565.1 Pseudomonadota bacterium | reverse complement strand
CTACTTAAGAAAGCAGGATTAATTCCGAAAATTGTAGATATAGAGTCTTATGCAATGGAGCGCGCCATTCATTTTCTTGGACATGAATTTGAAAAATTAGAAATTCGACAATCAGACGGTGAGATTTTTTATCGTGATTTGAAGGCTTGGATGATTAGTTTTGGTTTAGCACTTCGTCAATTTGATGGTGAGCGTGATGAATTTAATTCATATTAACTTATTGCCTTGGCGCAAAAAATTCAATGTGATCGGAAAGAAGAATTTTTTAATTATTGTACTTGGTTTTTTGATGTCACTTCTCATTTTAAATTTAATTTATTTAAATGCTATGAAGAAACGAGAGGCAGAATTAAAAAAACAATTTGAAATAAAATTGATTAAGTCTTCGCAGCAAGCAGATCAGATGAATCTAACAAAAGTATCTCAAAAGCCAATTTATAGTAAAGGACATGTTTCTCTCAATTTCCAGGATATGAATGTAAGAACAGCATTACAATTTCTAGCAGATTTTAAAGAATTAAATTTGATTGTAAGTGATTCTGTCAAAGGAAATGTTACCTCACGTTTGAATAATGTTCCTTGGGAGCAAACCTTAGATATTATTTTAAAAACACAAGGGTTAGACAAACGACAGATTGGAAATGTTTTATGGGTAGCATCAAAACCCGAAATTTTAGAGTATGAAAGGCAAGAAATAGAAAATAAAAACCAAATTGAAGAATTTCAACCATCTCATTCAGAGTGGATACAGATCAATTACGCAAAAGCATCAGATATTGCGCAGTTTCTCAAAGAAAAAGGAAATGCCCTGCTGTCTGCAGATGGCAGCGTAAATGTTGACGCTCGAACAAATAGTTTATGGATCCATGATAGGGTAAAAAAAATAGAAAATATTCGTCATTTAGTTTATAAACTGGATGTTCCCTCTCGGCAGGTTTTAATTGAAGCAAGAATAGTGATAGTCGATAAGGCTTTCGAGAAAGATCTGGGTGTTCGTTTTGGCATGAGCGATTCATCTCATTTCAGCAGCACATTGGATGGAACTGATAGCTTGAGTCAGGGAAATTCATCATCAGCAGCGAAATTGAAAAAACGTTTAAATTTAGATTTGCCGGCACTACCTTCTTCGAGCACTCCAGCAACGGTTGGTTTTGCTTTAGCAAAATTAGGAAAGGATATTCTTTTAGATTTAGAGTTATCTGCATTAGAGAGTGAGGGGCGTGGTGAAATTATTTCAAGTCCGAGATTGGTGACTGCGAATCAACAAGAAGCAGTGATTCAGGCGGGTGAAGAAATTCCTTATCAACAGAGCACACCCACTGGCGCCACTTCTACTGCATTTAAAAAAGCAGTTTTAAGTTTACGAGTAACACCACAAATTACATCAGATAATAAAATTATTCTTGATTTAGTGGTGAATCAAGATGAGCCAGCGCCTCAAGTATTTAATGGAGTTCCGGCTATTAAAACAAAAGAAATACAAACTAAAGTTTTAGTAGATAATGGACAAACGCTTGTACTCGGTGGTATTTACAAGCAGGCGAAGAGAAGTGATGTGAAGCAAGTACCTGTATTAGGATCACTTCCTGTGGTGGGTTTTTTATTTCGTAGTGAATCTACAGATAATGCCCGTGAAGAATTATTAATTTTTGTGACACCAAAGATTATCCTTGAAACAGCAGTTGTGAGCGGAATGCGGAGTGCAACAGATTGATTTAGATAGCGTAGCAAAAATTGATTTGGTTACCTTCCTTGGTAATAAGTCAATTTTTGTATAGCTAAATGAATCAAGATGTTGCGCTCCGCGCCGCGTACAATTGCTGTTTCAAGAATTTGAGACAATCCTATGAGAATGAATAATTTAAAAAAGTTTTTTTTAGTCGGCCCTATGGGTGCGGGAAAGAGCACTATCGGTCGTCTTTTGGCGAGAGAATTGAAATTAGATTTTTACGATACGGATGATGTTATTGTTGAAAGAGCTGGCGTTGATATTAATTGGATTTTTGATAAAGAAGGAGAGTCAGGTTTCCGTGATAGAGAACAGAGAGTCATTGATGAGTTTACACAAAAACCTCATATTGTATTAGCAACTGGAGGAGGCGCAA
Source organism: Pseudomonadota bacterium (assembly GCA_018241565.1). GTDB lineage: Bacteria > Pseudomonadota > Gammaproteobacteria > JAFEDO01 > JAFEDO01 > JAFEDO01. The sequence goes on along the minus strand of JAFEDO010000059.1, from coordinate 36,701 downwards.
TATTAGATGCGAATAATCGTATTGCTCTCGCTGGAAGAGGGACGGTTATTTATTTGAAAACTTCCATTGAACAACAAATGGAAAGAGTAAAAAATGATAGTAAGCGTCCATTATTGCAAGTGGATAATTTGGAAGAAAAATTACAACAATTACGTCTACAACGCGAAAATTATTATCAAGAAGTTTCAGATTATATGTTTAACACAGACGGGTGTTCTGCTAAAACAGTAGTACATGCGATTATTAAAGAATTGTTTGAAGGCTCATGATTATGAAAACTATCACCGTTAACATAGATTCACGCAATTATCCTATTTATATAGGCAATAATTTACTTATTAACTCAGAGTTATTGAGTAAACATATTGTGGGTAAACAAGTATTTATAGTCAGTAACTCAACAGTTGCATCTTATTACTTGGATACACTATTAGCGACTTGCCAAGGATATAAAACAGATTTCATATTACTACCTGATGGAGAACAATATAAAACACTGACAGTTTTAAATCGTGTTTTTGATCAATTGCTTCTGAATCACCATCATCGTGACACGACTATTCTAGCGTTAGGCGGCGGTGTCATTGGTGATATGGCTGGATTTGCCGCCGCTTGTTATCAACGTGGTGTGCCATTCATACAAATTCCAACAACGTTGTTAGCGCAAGTCGATGCTTCAGTGGGAGGCAAAACGGCCGTCAATCATCGCTTAGGAAAAAATATGATAGGGGCATTTTATCAACCTAAAGCGGTAGTCATTGATCTCAATACGCTAAAAACCTTGCCAGAGCGAGAATTCCGAGCGGGGCTTTCTGAAGTGGTCAAATATGGTTTAATTCAGGATGCCAACTTTTTCAATTGGATGGAACAATCGGCAGAAGCTATTTTACAAAAGGAAATGGAGCCTCTGGCATGGATGGTTCAGCGCTGTTGTGAAATAAAATCGAATATTGTTGCAGAAGATGAAACAGAAAAAGGAATAAGAGCGTTATTAAATTTGGGCCATACTTTTGCACATGCCATTGAAAGTGTTACCCATTACCAACGGTACCTACATGGAGAGGCAGTTTCCATAGGGTTGTGTTTAGCTGCCAATCTTTCCTATCAGATGCAATCCCTTTCAGCGTCAGACTGCGAGCGAATCAAACAATTGTTATTAAAATTGGGGTTGCCTGTGTCTATCCCAGCCGATTTATATAAAAAACAGATAATTACAGCGATGGGGTTGGATAAAAAAAATATTGGCGGACAGCGAAGATTCATCTTACTAAATCAAATAGGAAACGGTATCATACACGACCAAATTTTACATGATGTAATAGAACAAGTACTTGTATAAGGTTGTTTAGGGTTTTGAGCAATGGAGGACAAATGCCAAAAAAGATTTATAAATTGGATTCGGTAGATAATTATTGGCACGCTTACGGATTTTTTCGTGATCCCTTTTCAATAAATGATGTGGAAAGTTTTTTTAGCCCAAGACCATGGGAAGAACATTTAGATTTTCTCACACAAAGTATTCAATACAGTAATCGATTACCATTAATTGTTGGTGAAGAAGGTTCTGGGAAAACAACTTTCGCGAAGTTGTTACAACATCGGGTCAATGATTCTGCAAAAACTTGGCGATTCGCTGCTGAAAAAACTTATGATCCCATTAAGTTTTTTTCACAAATTGTTCAACAATTTGGATTAGCTGCAGTAATTTTCCCAAATTCTTCTATAAAACAAAAAATTTCTTTGTTAATGGATATTATTTGTCAAACGGGAAAAAGCTATTTAATCATCATTGATGAAGCACAGAATTTACCAAGCAGTATGCTTGAAATCATTCTAGATTTACTGCAAAAACAGACTGAAAGAGCGACGAACTTACATGTTATTTTATTAGGAACACCAGAATTGGAACCACAAGTTTTTAAAGTTGCGCAATATAAAATTTGTGAAGGGTTATTACATACTATCAAATTAAAACCGTTTACATCAGAAGAAACGGAAGCTTATGTTCGGCATTGCTTTTCAGAATCTGGACGACAAATGGAAAGTCCTCTTACAACAGTCAATTTTGATACTTTATATAAAGAGACACATGGTTACGTTAAAAAAATTAATGCATTAGCCAGAGAATTTTTAAGAAGAGGGACGAACTATAAAGAAGAAAGCCAAGTGAGTTTTTTACAGCAACATCAAGTAAAAATGGTTGCAGGCGTTTCATTGGCATTAGTGTTAGGATTATCGACTATTGTTTACAATCATTTAAATAATTCTTCTACTGGTAAATTGACTCAGTCACAAACAAAATCTCCAGTGATTGCCGCTCAAGAAATTACTTTTGATTCTAATGAAAGTGCTAAGATTCAAAATCAAAAATCAAGTCAAACACAAAAAGTAGTTCAAACACAGATTAATACGTCAGAACCAAAAAAATCACTGAATCAAGTAGCAACACCGGTATCTTGGAATGATATTTTTATCGATGCTAAGTTAGATGCATCTGTGATTAGTCAAATGGCGACTCCAAGAGTGTCGTTGCAGAGTACTATTGTTCCTCTGTTGGTGTCTCAGTCTGTATTGCAACAAACGTTTGAGTCAGAAAAACTACTCTCTTCAGGTGCTAGTACAGAAGCTGCTGTGACTGATGAACAAAGTAATTTTGTGAATGCGAACATTGATCTAGAACCTACTTTAAAACAAAAATTACTATCTATGGATGGGCAATCTCTGACGATTCAATTAATGGCATCGGAAGATGAAGAAAGCATTCAGCAATTTATGCAAGCACATCCTTTGGAAGGTCAATTCTATTATTATCAAACAATGCGTGGTAATAAGCCTTGGTATATTCTGATTTTTGGAACATATCCGAGTAAACAAGAGGCTTACGCTACGTTGAAACGGTTACCAGAAGATGTAAAAACTTTTCATCCCTGGTTGCGACTTTATTCTAGTGTACAAGGTGATATCAAAGCGTGACAGAATTAAAGAATGATCGATTTATTCGTGCTCTATTAAGACAACCTGTTGATAAAACACCTGTTTGGATCATGCGACAAGCAGGTAGATATCTTCCTGAATACCGTGCTACGCGACAAAAAGCAGGAAATTTTTTAAATCTTTGCAAAACCCCTGAATTAGCTTGTGAAGTAACGCTTCAACCTTTGAAGCGATTTGATTTAGATGCTGCCATTTTATTTTCAGATATTTTAACGATTCCTGATGCGATGGGATTAGGATTATTTTTCACGGAAGGTGAAGGTCCACAATTCAAGAATCCTATTCGAACTGAAAAAGATATTAAAAACTTACATGTGCCCGATCCGGAAACAGAATTGAAATATGTGATGGATACGGTTCGTTTATTAAAATATGAATTAGATGGGTCGGTTCCTTTAATTGGGTTTTCGGGCAGTCCATGGACACTAGCTTGTTATATGATTCAAGGCGGTGGTAGTAAAGATTTTAATATCGCGAAATCATTGATGTTTCGTGAACCTAAACTCATGCAGCAATTATTATCGGTGATTACTCAATCAGTGCTTGCTTATTTAGATGCACAAATTGAAGCAGGTGCACAAACAGTCATGTTGTTTGATACTTGGGGCGGTTTATTAACCACACGAGATTATTTAGATTTCTCTCTTCATTACATGCAGCAAGTGATAGAAGGCTTAAAAAAACACTCTTCCATTCCTAAAATTATTTTCACGAAGCTTGGTTCTAATTGGTTAGAGTCTATCGCTCAATCAGGATGTGACGCTGTAGGATTAGATTGGACGATTGATATTAATCAAGCAAGAGCCAGAATTGGTGATCAAGTGGCACTACAAGGAAATATGGATCCGCAATTATTAATTGCTTCTCCAGAAAGAATTCAACAAGAAGTTGCGACAATCCTTAAAGCGTATGGCCATGGCACTGGTCATATCTTTAACTTAGGACATGGCATTACCCCTGAAATTCCTCCTGAGCATGTTGCTGTGATGGTGAATGCGGTGCATGAGTTGAGTCAGGAATATCATGGTTAGGTAGAAAGCGTAAAACTTAGAAGTACACTACATATCAAACAAGAATAGCTAATCCTTTTTCCGCGACTAAAAGCTCATCTGATTAATTTGATTTCCATTAGAGCTAAAATGATTTTGTTATAGTAGATATAGTTTATTGAGTAGTCAATAATAATGCTTTTAAAGATTCATTCTTACTGCACATTTGATAACAAATGTGTTGCAAATTTTTTCTCAGGAGTACGGGGTTGCTAGTTACTGTAGAACACTCAGGTGACATTTTTTTATTTGTATTCATGCTGTGATATTACAAAATGCTTTGGGCTGGGAGAACGTAAAAGTTCAGAAGGCATGCTTATAATTTGAGCGTGAAGAGAATCTTCAATAGGTTCATGATAATAATAAACATTAGAAAAAACTGCATTAGCTTGCGTGTAACTTTTTTCCTCTCAATTTCAGAACTTTTGTTGATTATTTTTATAACGAAAGCAACTATGGTGGCCAGTATAAAAGCAACAAAGACTATTCCTAAAAATCTACCTATTGTCTCACCTATTAATGTGATCATTATGTCGGCGGTTGGGTTTTTTATGGCAGTTATATATAGATGTACACCATATTTTCTAACTACCATCATGAATGAATAAATAAATGCAAAAATGAAGAGTGCAAAGGAATGAATGTTTCCGGATTTAGCTGTTTGCATTGATTAGCCCTCTCAATAAAAATCTAAATTTATTTGATATTCTTAAATGCCCAGAAAATTAATTAAAGTATCAAGTAGCCCAGTGTAAGCGAGAATAATAAAAACCAGAGGTGTTGTTAATATTAATAAATAGTAGAATTTAGGCGCACTGGAAGGTTGATTACCGAACCTATTATTTCCATTCGTTCCTGGAAAACAACAGGCTACTATTCTTAAAGCGTCTCCTAATGTTGGAATAATAAAAAGTAAATACCACCATCCACTTAAATTACAATCATGTAATCTTCTAATTGATAAAAAAGTAATGTTTATAACTGCAGAAATAAAAATTACAATTGATACCAGAAAGGTTATTGTTTTAGAAATTGTCATTTCATGACCACGAGATGTTGCCATTAGGGTAAGTCCTAGAAGAAAAATACCCATATAAAATGAATACAAACTTAAGCTCTTAATACGATTAAGTCTTGGTTCCAACTTGAATATTTCGAACTGTAAAAAAAAGATTTTTAAGTAATTCTTTGTTTTCTTAAGAAAATTCATAAATTGCCTCATATATCAGTGTCATTTTTCAATGGCAATAACTAAGCGGATGAAATTGTATTCAATTCTCATGCTAAGTTAAAGAATAAATCTTTTTAAATTTCCCCAAACAAATCATATTCATCAGCTTCGGTGATTGTAGTTTCAACCCATGAGCCTACGGTGATTCCTTCAGTTTTTGGTAAGTAAACTAAACCATCAATTTCAGGGGCATCTGCGGTGCTGCGTGCAACAATAATATCTTCGTCGATGCTGTCGACTAAGACGCGAATCTTTTTTCCAACTTTTTGTTGAAGTTTTTCTTGGCTGATTTTCGCTTGTACTTGCATGAATCGATCATAGCGTTCTTGTTTGATTTCTTCTGGAATGGGATTTGCTAATGCATTCGCTTTAGCACCTTCAACGGGAGAGTATTTAAAGCAACCCACGCGATCTAATTTTGCTTCTTGAAGAAATGTTAGTAATTCTTGAAAATCTTCTTCTGTTTCGCCAGGGAATCCAACGATAAAAGTACTGCGTATTGTGATGTCAGGACAGATTGAACGCCAGGCTTGAATGCGTTCTAAATTATTTTCACTCGATGCGGGACGTTTCATGGACTTCAACACTTTTGGGCTAGCATGTTGAAAGGGAATATCTAAATAAGGAAGAATTTTTCCTTCTGCCATGAGTGGAATAATTTCGTCAACATGTGGATAGGGATATACATAATGTAATCTCACCCAAATACCAAATTCACCCAAAGTTTTGGCTAAATCGTAAAATTTAGATTTCAAAGGACGTCCATGCCAAAAGCTAGTTTGATATTTTAAATCGACACCATAAGCGCTGGTATCTTGAGAAATAACGAGTAATTCTTTGACGCCAGCTTTTACCAAGTTTTCAGCTTCTTCCATGATGTCGCCAATAGGACGGCTGACTAATTTGCCGCGCATGGAAGGAATGATGCAAAAAGTACATTTATGATTACACCCTTCAGAAATTTTTAAATAGGCATAATGTTTAGGGGTAAGTTTAATACCCTGAGGAGGGATGAGACTTACGAAAGGATCATGCTGAGGAGGTAAATGTTCATGAACGGATTCCATGACTTCTTCATAAGCCTGTGGTCCAGTGACTTTTAATACCTTAGGAAATCGCTTGGTAATGACATCGGATTTTGCGCCTAAGCAGCCCGTTACAATTACTTTGCCATTCTTGTCTAAAGCTTCTCCAATGCTGTCTAGCGACTCCTCAACGGCTGAATCTATGAACCCACAGGTATTCACGATGACCAAATGAGCATGCTCATATTCTGGGACTAATTCGTAACCCTCGGCTTTTAATTGGGTAATAATCCGCTCAGAATCCACCAGCGCTTTAGGGCATCCAAGACTGACAAATCCAACTTTATTAGGGCTGTTTAACTGCATTTTCTGAAACTCATTCAATAAAAGGGCACGGATTGTAGCATAGATCAATCGGGAAATGTGTGAGAAACTCATTTTGTGGCTGAAGTAATCAGTGAGCTTTTATAACGCCCTCCCGGATTGCCTAAGAAAAGTTTTTTGATGGAGAAAAGATGACTCAAGAATCGATTTTAAAATACCAAACGAAAGGGAATATTTGTATTGAGCGTGAAGCGGTTAAGCTTTCCTATGAAAATGCGGTTGAAGGTCTTATTGATCAACTAGATTATTATCGCGGTGCTTTATTTGCATCTAGTTTTGAGTATCCCGGGCGTTACACTTGTTGGGATATTGGTTTTGTAAATCCACCATTAGTCATTACTGCTCAAAAACAAAAATTTAATATTGAAGCACTGAATGATCGTGGATTCATATTATTGCCAATTATCTTTAAAGCGATTGAAAAATTAGATGCTATTCAATCGATTCAACAAACAAAACAACAAATTACCGGTGAAATTAAAAAGTCTACGGAATATTTTCCAGAAGAGTTGCGAAGTAAACAAGCGTCTATTTTTTCTATCTTACGCTGTATCCAACAATTATTTTTTAGTGATAAAGAAGAACATTTAGGATTATATGGTGCGTTTGGTTATGACTTAGTTTTTCAATTTGAATCTTTACAAACACATTTGCCCCGTGAATCAGACCAACGAGATTTAGTTTTATATTTACCAGATGATATTTATGTGGTGAATCATCGTCGAGAAACAGCTGTTCAGTATCGTTATGAATTTTCAGTCGAAAAAAACAGTACGGATGATATAGAACGTACAGGAAAAAAAGAAGAATACCGTGCAGCGGAGAAAGTGCAGAAAACTCGGGATCATAAAGAAGGTGAATATGCAAAATTAGTCAAGATTGCGCATGAATCATTTCGACGAGGTGATTTATTTGAAGTGGTTCCAGGGCAAACTTTTTTTGATCCTTGCGCAGCGAAGCCTTCAGAGATATTTCGTCGTTTAAGAAAGCGTAATGCAGCGCCTTATGGATTGTTCATTAATCTAGGTCAATCAGAGTATTTAGTCGGAGCTTCGCCAGAAATGTATGTGCGTGTTCAAGGGAAGCAAATTGAAACATGTCCTATTTCAGGTACAGTTGCGCGAGGAAAAGATGCCATCAGCGATGCATCACAAATTTTAAAGTTATTAAATTCAGATAAAGATGCCTCTGAATTAACGATGTGTACCGATGTGGATCGCAACGATAAATCCCGTATTTGCGAACCAGGCAGCATAAAAGTTATTGGTCGTCGTCAAATTGAAATGTATTCACGATTAATTCATACGGTTGATCATGTCGTGGGGCAATTACGAGAAGGGTATGACGCGTTAGATGCTTTTTTAAGTCACGTTTGGGTAGTGACTGTCACAGGAGCTCCAAAATTATGGGCTATGAAATTCATTGAAGAACATGAACAATCACCAAGAAAATGGTACGGTGGTGCAATAGGGTGGCTTGGTTTTAATGGGGACATGAATACAGGTCTTACTATAAGAACGATTCGTATTAAAAATGGTGTCGCAGAAGTTCGCGCGGGTGCTACCTTATTATTTGATTCTGATCCCGTTTCAGAAGAACAAGAAACAGAATTAAAAGCGTCTGCATTTTTAGATGCCATTCGATCACCTTCAGCAACTCATCAATCACTTATGACAGATCTATTCAATCAAAAACCGGGTGCGGGTAAACGTATATTACTTATTGATCACCAAGATTCTTTTGTACATACCTTAGCGAATTATTTGCGTCAAACTGGTGCGCAAGTCATCACTTTAAGGACAGGATTTCCTGAAGAAGAATTACGAACGCTCAACCCAGATTTGGTTGTGTTATCTCCTGGGCCGGGATGTCCTAAAGACTTTAATTTAGCTGCAACAATATCCCAAGTTTTAGAGTTTAATAAACCGATTTTTGGTGTGTGTTTAGGCTTACAAGGTTTGATTGAATACTTTGGGGGTGAGCTTGGTATTTTATCTTATCCTATGCATGGAAAAACTTCTCACATCCGTCGTTTTGATAGTGCATTATTTTCTGATTTACCCGAAACATTTTCCGTAGGACGTTATCATTCTTTATATGGCATTAAAGAAAAATTCCCAGAAGAATTGCGAGTCACCGCAGAAACAGAAGACGGTGTCATTATGGCTTTAGAACATACTCAATTACCGATTTGGGCAGTTCAGTTTCATCCAGAATCTATATTGAGCCAAGAAGATCATGTTGGATTAAAGATAATTTTTAATTTGATGAAGTTGATTTAAAAAATGAGAATAAATTCTTATTTTTTATAATCAAGAAATCAGGTGAAAAGAGGTGGCTGAATGAAAGGAAATAAGAAAAAATCCGCACCAATTTTTCAAATATCTTTGGAAGATGAAGCCAAGATAATAACAGCAGTTTTGGCTTTGGAAAGAATGTTAAAGACTAAAATTAATGAATTATTAAGTGAGTACTATAAAACCGATGACTGGATGAGTTATGAGGGTGTTTTTAAAGAAAATGGATATGTTATAAGAGCAGTCAAATACTTACAAAAAGAGGGGGTCGAAGTCCCAGAAACGCAAGATATCATTCAGAAAGTTTCATTCGGATTTTGGAATAAAATATTTGAGATGGAATTTCGATACAGGCAATATCTTATCAATGCTCTGTTTCCAGAGAAGAGCATAAGATATGAAAGACTTATTCAATCCTTAAGAGAATTAATTCTTCACAGAAATTTTTTAATGCATGCCCAAGATCCTGAAAACTACCCATTAAAGAAAAAATTAAGAAATCATTATACAGTTCTTAAAATGATGAAATTGATTTCTCCCGAAGAAGAGAAAAAATATACATTTTTATTTCATTCAGAAACAAAACCCACAAGCTTGTTAGAAAGAGTATTTAAAAACAATTCACCTTACGAAAATCAAATTTTTTTAAGAAAAATCACGTCTTTATCAACTCGAAAAGAACCATTATACGCTGATCTTTATGAGGGAATTATTGGTTTGGAAAACACATATCATTCATATTCTCAAGGCTTAAGTGTTTTTAATAATCCAATGAACGCAGGTTTTCAACTATTATTAATAGAGTCTAGTCACAGTCAGTCTATGAGAAAAAGAGCGCTGGTTGTCAGTAGTGCACATGTGCCTCAGCCCTTGATGACAACTTTCATGGAAAAAATAAATCATAGTATAAATATAAGTGAATATACTAAAAATCTTTTAGAGATGTTAAATGACGTTAAACTTTCCAAAAATCTTAAAGTGGCTAAGTCAATTTTCTTGTCATTGATTGAATGTTACGAATTAATTAATAACTCTTTTTTAAAAATAGAGTTGTATGAAAAAATAAAAAATTTTATAAGGGATAAGATTTTAAAAGAAATTGACCGTGTTAAAAACACTGAGTGCAACTTAAATTACATGGATAATTTAAAAGAGAATTCGGCATTGGCAATTGCATTGTTAATTTTATACTCAGGAAATTTTCAAGATCCAGAATATGTATCCACATATGATCAATTAAAAGAATACTTAATTTCTAGGCGAGATTTCTCACGAGTTGATTTTATTCAAAACATTATTCTTGAGGCGATTAAAAGTTTTATTCTTCCCGAGTGGCCTAGCCTACATGTAAGTTATCAGGTTCAAATCGCTGGTTGGATTTCTCAAGTATTGCCTTCTTCAAGATTGGGATGTGAAAATTTAGGGTTTTCTATCCTTTCCCCTTTAGTTAGTTACAGTGAGCATTTTAAGAATGTTTTTTTATCAATCGTTATCAATAAAGAGATGCTGTCGATTCATAAAAATTTAGCCGAAATTTTAGATATTTTTGATTTTAAAAACTTAATAATTGAGGCGATGATTAAAAATTTTGATTCGTATGCCACCAGGGTAAAACGACAAATAATATCGATATTGATATATTCAAAAGCAGCCGCCGAAAGTTTTACTCTGTTTCAATATGTCATGAGAAAAATTGATGAGTTATCTATTAGTAACCTTAACATAATAAATGCTTTGATTTTTTTATACAGGAAAACAAAAAATCCTGAACGTCAAGATCAACTTCTTGATGCAATGAAAAATTTTAAAAATGTTGGAGACAGTTCAAGCGGAGAATATGTTGAGTTTTTATTTGAAAGCAATAAAGGATCCCCTGCTCAAGAAAGGGATTTGGCTTTTAAATTATTAACTCAAAATCAATTTTTGAGTCATGATGAGTTTTTATTAAATTATTTTGTATCTCAACAAGATATCGAGTTGGTTAGAAATTTAAAAAAACTAATTTTTAAACCAGTCTCTCAAGATGATAATAAAAAATCGGATCAAAAATATTTATTTGAAAGACATTATTTTTTTATTTCCCAGCTATGTATACAGCTACAAGATCCATTCTTGGTTAAAAAATTCGTTAGATTTCTTTTGAAAGAAAGAAAAAATAAATCTATTGAAATTGCTAAAAAAGCAATAGAAATATTGCTTTTTATTTTAGATGGAACACCCCATTTAGAAGTCGCCCATTACATTTCACGGAGGCTCCAAACGAATTATTACTTGTTAGATAATATTGAGGATTTTTATGAGAAAATGTCGAGGCCAGAGTTGCTCAAGCGACATATAAAAAAATATTTTCTTAATGAACCTAAAGATTCTGATGATCAGATGAATCTTGTTGGGCTTTCGGAACAAGTTCTATTAAATAAACATGATTTTCTTGGCGATGATATTATTCAGCGAGCTATTGAAACTATTGTTCTTGATCTTGAGAAGATAAAGAAATATGTTGATTCGGAAATTCCAATATTTGATTTTATCGGAATGAGTCATAATTTCCTAAATAGTCTGAATGCCTTAGCTGCAGTTGATAGAAATAAATATCCTGTAGATTGGAAGAGAATTAATTCATTAATTGAGTGGTCTTTAAAAGCCTTTAAAAATTTAGAAGATTTGATGTTTGAGTTCCACTTGTTGTATGTCGCTGGTTCTATTCAAGACGAGGATATGTTGAAAATAATATTAAAACATGTAGAAAGTTTCGGATACTCAAATGCTGTGATTGAAATTGGAAAAAAATATTTTAGTTCTATAAAACAATTTAATGTTTCTCATGTTGGCCATGATATATGGGCGACTTTCTTTAATCCTCTTGAATTATCGCCCGCACAGAATAATGTAAACTTTACTGCTCAAACAAGTCTGCATGGGTCTCGGTTCTTACAAAGATGATAATGCTTCGTTTTTTTTCTAATTTGTATATTCAACATGTAACATGATTATTATTCAAGCTCATCAAATAGTGCATCTACATTTTTCGCTTTATGAGTTTTCCCTGAATCAGTTTCACGCATTGCATTGATAGTTGTTTTATTTGGGATTTTTACTTCAAAGGGTAATCCATGATGTAAACAAATTTTCTTATAAAAAAGACGTATGGCCTCTGCAGAAGACAAGCCAATTTTATATAAAATAGTTTCTGCTTTAGTCTTAAGCCTTGGTTTTATCTGGATACTAACAATAGCCGTTTTAAACATAGTTGCTTCCGTTATTTGATGAACACAGAGAAATTTCAACTATGCCACCAATTTATTGATGATCTATGTGTTTATCAAATTAAGTAGTAATACTCAAGGCTGTAAAGAATTACGTAGTTTTTCTTCTGCATGTGCAACGGATTCTTTAACGTTTATGGCTTGTGTTGAATCAGGATCATTTTCTTTAGCCCAGACTATTTGCTTTCTTAAATTAAACCAATTTAATTTCTGTGTAGGAGAATAAGTAGATAGATTCTTAGCACGAACACGAGAGTAATGGAAACTAACGTTAGAATAAGCATTCAGATCATTGATAATGCGTACATTTCCGTTATGGATCACTAATTCTCCGCGTGGGGTAATTATAATATCTTTCACATGAATATGAACACTACCACGTTCACCAATTTCTAGTTTGTCATCTATTATCAATGTTGCATTTGGATCATGAATTTCAGTGTGTTGATCTGTATAAACAACAGTTCTTCCTTTTGATATAACCCTATCAGGACATACAAAAAACTTCATCGTATTACTCCCGTTCGTCATTAGATTTGGATAAGGAAGAATTGTACAACAAGACTCCAGTTGATAACAAACTAATTTGTACATTGATAGCTAATGGACTTAGATTATCTCTAAATCAATCACCATTTTATACGTCGCGACTTCTGCTTTAACGGTATATTTTTCATAAAGCTTATCTTTTAAAACTGAGGATGCTTTTTCTTCTCCGTGGACTAAAACGACGGGAGGATTTGTAGTGAAGTGGCCGTACCAATCTAATAATCCGTTTTGATCGGCATGGGCAGATAGGCCTCCGATGGTGTGGATTTTTGCCGAGACTTTAATGGACTCTCCCCAAAGAGAAATTTCATCAACACCGTCGACCAGTTGTCGTCCCAATGTACCTTTTGCTTGATATCCAACAATAAAAATATGGCAATCTCTGCGCCACACATTGTGTTTTAAATGGTGACGAATACGTCCTCCACTACACATGCCACTGCCGGCGATGATAATAGCACCTGATCGAATTTGGTTAATTCCCAACGAATCAACCGTTGATTCAGTTAAGTGTATATTGGGAAAACTAAATGGACTACCGGATTGTCGAATCATGGTATGTGCTTCATTATCGTAAAGTTCCCAGTTTTTTGCGTATACTTTAGTGGCTTCAATAGCCATTGGGCTATCTAGAAAAATTTCCCATTGATTCAGCCGCCATTCTTCAAAATGTTTTTTAAATGTATAAAGTAACTCTTGAGTTCTACCAATTGCAAAAGCGGGGATTAAAATATTACCCTGACTTTTTTCTGCTTCATGTAATGCAGCGCCTAATTCATTCCACGTGTCATTCCAAGAACGATGGTTGCGATCACCGTAAGTGCTTTCCATGATAACTAAATTAGCATCTTCAAGATAAGTGGGTTCATGTAATATCGGTGCGCCTTTGTGACCTAGGTCACCGCTAAAGACGAGTTTCTTAGAGAATTTTTTCTGTTCTATCCATAATTCAACAATAGAGGATCCTAAAATATGACCGGCATCGTTGAATTGAATTTTTACGTTGGGAGCTATCGTTAATTTTCTTCCATATTTTAAAGTTTGGAATAGTGGTAAGCAATCCATCACATCTTGTCGTGTATATAAAGGTTGAATCAGTGATTGATGTTGACGTTCTCTTCTTCGATTTTCACTTTCAGCATCTTTTTCAAAAAGAAAAGCAGAATCTGTTAATAAGATATCGGCTAAGTCTTTTGTCGCAGGATGGCAATAAATAGGACCATGAAATCCGGAACGAACTAATAGAGGAATTCTTCCAGAATGATCTAAATGTGCATGTGTCAGAATAATGGCATCAATATCTTTTACGTCGAATGGGAAGGGTTCCCAGTTACGTTTTTCATCTTGGAAACTACCTTGAATCAAACCACAATCTATCAAGACATTGAAATTATCAAGTTGTAGTAAAAAACAAGAACCTGTCACTTCTTCCGCTGCACCAAAAAATTGTAATTTCATTTTTTTCCTACAAAGTATTCTTTAGACGATCCGCTAATTTTGTTATTCGATGAGTGGCTCGAAAATTATGGACTGCCATGCCAATTGCTTTTTTCTGTCCAATTAAAATCATCAAACGTTTTCCTCGGGTGACACCAGTATAGAGCAAGTTTCTGACAAGTAAATTGTAATGTTGCATCGCTAATGGAATTATCACTACTGGAAATTCTGAACCTTGGCTTTTGTGAATACTAATCGCATAAGCAAGGCTAATTTCATCAAGTTCAGTAAAATCATAATTGACGATGCGATCATCAAATTGAATTTTAACGAGGCTTTCCTCAAGATCAATATGCTTAATAAATCCAATGTCCCCATTGAAAACTTCTTTGTCATAGTTATTAATATTTTGAATGATTTTGTCACCGGGAGAAAATATAGAGCCGTAACGATTAATCTTAGGTTCACTATGGCCATTGAGTTGCTTTTGTAATTCTACGTTTAATCCTCGACTTCCTAAGCCCCCACGATTCATGGGACAGAGTACTTGAATATCTCGTACAGGATTATAGCTAAATTTATCCGGTATTCTTTTGGAAACCAATTGGATTAATTGATCATGAATAGTTTCAGGCTCATCTTCGTAGATGGTATAAAAATCTGTAGATGTTTCATTAGATAAAGGCATTTCGCCTTGATTGATTCTGTGCGCATTGATAATTATTTTTGAATCGCTCGCTTGACGAAAAATTTCTGTCAGTCGAACAGTTGCAATCATATGAGATTGAATTAAATCAGATAATACAGCGCCTGGGCCTACTGAAGGTAATTGATCGACATCTCCTACAAAAATGACAGCGGCATGATCAGGAATAGATTTTAATAAACGATAAAAAAGAACAATATCCAACATGGATGATTCATCAATCACTAACACATCGATAGGTAATGGATTATTTTGATCGTGTTTAAATGTCATGCCATGAGGATTGAATTCTAATAAGCGGTGAATAGTTTTGGCTGTCATGCCTGTGGTTTCAGTTAATCGTTTAGCGGCGCGACCAGTTGGAGCTGCGAGTGCTACAGATTGAGTTTTCGCGCGAATAATTTTTAAGAAACTATTCACGAGCGTTGTTTTGCCTACACCAGGTCCTCCCGTAATGATCGATAATTTATTTTTTAAAACGATGGAAAGCGCGTTTTTTTGTGAATCTGATAATTGTAAACCCGTTTTTTCTTCAACCCAGGGAATTGCTTTTTCAATATCGATGATTCCCCAAGGAGGAGAGTTTTGATTTAACCGTTTTAATTGTTCAGAAGCACCCGTTTCAGCTTGATATAACGGCGTAGAAAAAATGATTTTTTTATCATCTTGTTGGTCAGCAATGATATTTTCATTTTTAAGTTCCGCATGGATTGCTTCTTCAACCAGTGTTTCAGAAACTTCTAATAATTTCGTGGTTTCTGCAACTAAATGATCATACTCTGCGGCGCAATGCCCAAAATTACAAAGTTCTTGTAATACGTGTCGAACACCAGCTTCTGCTCGAATTAAAGAATCTTTAGCAATACCTAATTGCAATGCCAAACTGTCTGCAGTTTTAAATCCAATGCCATAAATATCTAATGCTAATCGGTAAGGGTTTTCCTGAACTTTATCAACAGATTCGTCGCCATAGGTTTTATAAATACGTACGGCTCTTGCTGTGCCCACGCCATGAGATTGTAAAAAAACCATGATATTACGAATGGATTTTTGTTCGTTCCAAGAATCCGTAATACATTTCTGACGATACTTTCCAATACCTTCTAGTTCAGTTAAGCGATCGGGTTCTGTTTCAATGACATCAAAAACACTATCTCCAAATGCAAAAATTAATTTTTTAGCAAAATAAGGCCCAATCCCTTTTATCATTCCAGAAGCTAAATATTTTTCAATGCCATCGATGGTAGTAGGTTGAGTGGCTTTTAATTCATGCGCTTTAAATTGTAATCCATGCGTTTTATCGTTAACCCAAAATCCTTTACATTCAATATATTCACCAGCAGAGATGCTGGCTGCATTTGCGACGACGGTGACCAAATCACGATGTCCTTTGGCTTTTGTACGCAGTACGCAGAACCCAGAAGACTCACTATGAAAAGTGACCCTCTCAACAGAGCCCGAGAGTGTTTCAGGGGAAGAGTACGGGTTGGTGGGGTAATTCATGGATTTTTGTTGCCTTTGGTAAGTGTACAGTATAGTAAATGGATGGTTACTGGTTTACAATCGCGCGGTTATAAAATTCTAGAAGAAACAAGATTATGATGCTTTTTGCCTGTGGATTAAATCACCAGACAGCGCCTCTAGCCGTACGTGAAAAGTTTGCGTTCTCAGACTCTAAATTGGGCTCAGGTTTACTGGATTTATTGGAATTCCAAAATATTCATGAAGTTGTTATTTTGTCGACTTGTAATCGCACGGAATTATATTGTTATGCCAAAGAAATTTCCGTATTGAAATCATGGTTAGTGCTTCAATCAGGGTTGCCTCAGGAGGACGTATCAGGATATCTATATTCTTACCAAGGCATAGAGGCAATACAGCACATGATGCGTGTAGCCAGTGGCTTAGATTCTATGTTGCTGGGTGAAAATCAAATTTTAGGTCAAATGAAAGAATCTTATTCAAAAGCTTGTTTAACAGGAACAGTGGGATCAAATCTGCAGCAAGTTTTTCAGCAAGTCTTTTCAACAGCCAAACGAATACGTCATGAGACAGATATTAATGTTCATCCTATTTCAGTCGCTTATGCGGGTGCTGTATTAGTTAAAAAAACTTTTCCCGAATTGAATGATAAAAAAGTATTGTTGATTGGCGGTGGAGATACTATTCAATTAATCGCGAAATACTTACATCAATTTGGCATACGAGAATTTTTTATTGCTAATCGTACGCAATCTAATGTAGATGATATATTGCAACAAATTCATGGGCAGTGGGTTTCTATCGATGAAATTTCAGAAATATTAAAACAAGTAGATATTGCCATCAGTGCTACTTCTTGTCCTTTGCCTTTTGTGACTAAACATATAGTTGAAGTTGCCGTGGAAGAACGCGCTGATCATCCCTTATTTTTACTGGATTTAGCTGTTCCTCGAGATATTGAACCCGAAGTAGCGCATTTACCAAAAGTTGTTTTATACAATTTAGATGATTTGCAAACTCAAGTTGTTGAAGGATTAAAAGAGCGACAAGCAGCAGCTTTAGAAGCAGAGAAAATCATTCATCATGAATTAGAAAACTTCAAACAACGATTAAAATCATTACGTGCCTCTGATTCAATTAAAACATATCGAGCACAAGCAGAATCTATTCGTACACTAGAATTAGATAAGGCAATCCAACAGTTGGAACAAGGACAAGAACCCAAAGAAGTGATATCTGAATTGTCACGTCGTTTAACGAATAAATTTTTACATCAGCCCAGCATGCAGTTACGTAAAATGGGTGAAGAGCAACAAGAAGATTTATTAAAATTAGCAGAACTTTTATTTTGTAGTGATATTGAAGTATGAACCCATCTATCCACGCTAAATTAGAATCTTTAGTTGAACGCCATCAAGAAATCAGCTTATTGTTAAGCGATCCTGCCATCATTTCAGATAATGCAAAGTTTCGAGACTTATCTAAAGAGTTTGCACAATTAGGGCCTATCGTACAGTGTTTTCAAGAATATTCCGAAGTATTAGCAGCAATTCAGTCAGCTGAAGAATTAGCTAAAGATGAAGATGTCGAAATGCGTAGCATGGCAGAAGAAGAATTAAAAAATGCTAGTGCCAAAAAAATAGAGTTAGAAGAGCAGTTACAAGTTTTATTATTACCAAAAGATCATGATGATGAACGTAATATCTTTTTAGAAATTCGTGCGGGTGCAGGTGGTGATGAAGCTGCTATTTTCGCTGGGAATTTATTTCGCATGTATTCACGCTATGCTGAAAATCAAAGATGGCAAGTGGAAGTGATTAGTTTTCATGAAGGTGAGCATGGTGGGTATAAAGAAATCATTGCGAGAGTGCTAGGTAAAAACGTGTATTCACATTTGAAATTTGAGTCTGGTGCTCATCGTGTACAACGAGTGCCAGAAACTGAAGCACAAGGTCGTGTGCATACATCGACTTGTACGGTAGCTGTGTTACCAGAAGCAGAATTAATTGATGAAGTGAGTATTAATCCGAGTGATCTGCGTATTGATACTTACCGATCTTCAGGCGCAGGTGGTCAGCATGTGAATAAAACAGATTCTGCTATTCGTATCACCCATTTGCCTACGGGGATTGTCGTAGAGTGCCAAGAAGAGCGTTCTCAACATAAGAATCGAGCGAAAGCCATGTCATTATTGCAAACACGAATACTCGCCGGCGAACGAGAAAAACAACAAAAACAAGAAGCCGATACCAGACGTCATTTAGTGGGAACGGGTGATCGTTCTGAACGGATCCGTACTTATAATTATCCGCAAGGACGATTAACGGATCACCGTATCAATCTCACCCTGTATAAATTGACAGAAATTTTGGAAGGTAACTTAGAAGAAGTGATTCAACCACTGACTCGTGAATATCAAGCTGATCAATTAGCCGCTTTAGGATTAAATAATTGATGAGTGAATTGCAATCTTTGCGACAGCATGCCATTTCAGTTTTAAATTCTAAAAGTGAGAGTGCAACATTGGATGTCGATTTGTTATTAGCATCTGTGTTGAATACAACTCGAGCTTCTCTTTATGCGAATCCAAAACAAGAAATTTCTAACGAGCAAGAAAAAACATTTGAAGCCTTATTTTCTCGTCGTCTGAAAGGCGAGCCCATGGCATATATTTTAGGAAAAAAAGAATTTTGGAGTTTAGAATTAATCGTCACGCCAGATACTTTAATTCCACGACCAGAAACAGAGTTATTAGTCGAAACGGCACTCAAACTGCTACCGAATGATGAAGCACTTTCTATTGCAGATGTTGGAACAGGAACAGGTGCTATTGCTTTATCTTTAGCAGAGCAATGTCCTCTGTGGCAAATCGATGCGAGTGATGTTTCTGAAAAAGCGTTAGCTGTTGCAAAAAAAAATGCAGAACGTTTGGGATTAGATAGAGTAAATTTTTATTGTGGAGAATGGTTACAGCCATTTCCAAAAAATTCTTACAGTGCGATTATCAGTAATCCTCCTTATATAGCCGAGGGAGATGAACATCTCACGCTAGGAGATGTTGCCTTTGAACCTCGATTAGCGTTGGTGAGTGGAAAAGAAGGATTAACAGCTATTGCGACGTTAATTCAACAAGCGCCTTTTTATTTGGCAGATCACGGGTGGTTATTGTTGGAGCATGGGTTTCAGCAAGGTTCTACGGTGCGTCAATGGATGCAAGAAGCAGGGTTTTCTGAAGTCCACACGCAATTTGATTTATCTGGACATGAGCGAGTCACTGGTGGTTTATTTCTGAAACATTTTTGATTTGCGTGTCTTTAGTATTTTTGATATATACCTCCCCTCGAGTTCGGTAAGTACACAGGATTTTGTTTTTATCAATGGATGGCAGGAGACAAATTATGCCGGCTAAAAAAGTGAAAAAAGTAAGTAAAAGTGCTTCTCAATCACCAAAGAAAGTTGTGGCTAAAAAGCCTGTTGCGAAAGCTAAAGCTTTAAAAAAACCAAAGCCCGCTCCCAAAGCGGTTAAGAAAGCAATCAAAAGCCCGGCTAAAAAAGTAGTTAAAAGTTTTGTTAGTAAAAAGCCAGCACCCAAAAAAGTTGCTAGTAGTTCTAAACCAGTAAAAAAAGTAGTAGTGGTTAAACAAAAAATGAAAGTAAAAACACCAATAAAAAAAGCATCAAAAACCGTCACGTTAAAAGCAGTACCCGCTCCCAGTAGTCGCAGAATCTCTGCTTCAGAAGCCAACCTCGGCGTGTTTGGCATCAAGCCTTATCCATTGAAAAAAGATGAAGAATATATGAATACTGCACAAGGCCAGCATTTTATTAATATTCTTAATACTTGGAAACAGGCATTAATGACAGAAGTGGATATGACAATCACACATATGAAAGACGACGCTGCTAATTTTCCTGATCCTAATGACAGAGCAAGTCAGGAAGAAGAATTTAGCTTAGAGTTACGAGCGCGTGACCGAGAAAGAAAATTACTAAAGAAAATCGAAGAAACATTAGAAAGAATTAAAGACCATGATTATGGATACTGTGATGCCTGTGGCGTTGAAATCGGTATCCGTCGTTTGGAAGCAAGACCTACAGCGACTCTTTGTATCGATTGCAAAACGCTGGCTGAAATCAAAGAACGTCAAGTCGGTGGTTAGCGCTTTTTACGCTGCTATCTTGATCAAGCACTATACATAAACCGAATACGCTGCGAAGCGTTATTCGGTTTTTTTTAGCTTTTCCATGACTCCAAAAATCTGATTGAGTGAGTATATACAAGTTCGCTAGAGCCGCTGATTTTTTAAAAGAACTTCACGAAAAATAATTTGAACTTTGGAAAATGTGGTGTTAGGGTCGCGATATATTAAATTTTATATAAAAAAGTTTTGTTTGATCCGCATAATAGATTTGGATATTCGTAAGATTGCTAAATCAAACCGGCGGTATTATTGATCGTATTTTGTAGATGGGAATCTGAATATAAAAAAAATTTAAGTTTTAAAATATAGGAGATTTGTAAATGAAATCATCAAATATTAAAAAGTTGTTAAAAGAAATTGATAATGCTGATTTAAGTGTGTGGAATTATTCTAATCACACAATTATAGAAAATTTTACCGAAGAAAGCACTGTAAGTAACACTAGTTCGTGTCGTTATATTCCTGGTAATGGGCAATTTGTTCACTCACTTGTTGAATTGTCGAATGGGAACCTAGCGAGTGGTGGTTGGGATGGGAATGTCAAGATTTGGAATACAGAAACAGGTGCTTTTTTAAAAGCACTGAATCACTGTGCTGGCGGTGGACAAGCTGTTTACTCGCTTGTTAAATTGTCGAATGGGAACCTAGCGAGTGGTGGTTGGGATGGTAATATCAAGATATGGAATACAGAAACGGGTACTTGTTTAAAAACATTGAATCACTGTGCTGGCAATGGCCAAGCTGTTCAGTCACTTGTTGAACTGTCGAATGGAAACCTAGCGAGTGGTGGTTGGGATGGTAATATCAAGATATGGAATACAGAAACGGGTACTTGTCTAAAAACATTGAGTCACGGTGCTGGCAATGGTCAACTTGTTCACTCACTTGTTGAATTGTCGAATGGGGACCTAGCGAGTGGTGGTTGGGATGGTAATATCAAGATATGGAATACAGAAACGGGTGTTTGTTTAAAAGCATTGAATCACTGTGCTGGCGGTGGACAAGCTGTTTACTCACTTGTTGTACTCTGGAGTGGGAACCTAGTTAGTGGTGGCTATGATGGCAATGTCAAAATTTGGAATACAGGAACGGGTGCTTGTTTAAAAAAGCTGAATCAAGGTGGCAATGGTTGCACTGTTACCTCACTTGTTCAATTCTCGAATGGGTGCCTAGCTAGTGGTGGCTATAGTGGTGATATCCAAATTTGGAATATAAATGAGAATATGAAAACGGATCCCTCTGCCATAAGGTCAGTGAGCCACAGTAGCGGCAATGGTCAATTTGTTTATTCTCTTGTTGAGCTTTCGAATGGAAATCTAGCCAGTGGTGGCAATGATGGTAACGTTAAAATTTGGGAATTAGGATTAAAAAATAGAAAAATAAACATTAACGAATTAAATACAATACTTGATGCCCTAATATCAAAAAAAGGATTAAAAAAATTAAACTTGTCTAATAGTACGTTAAACCAGCAAAGCATAGATCGGATTTTAAGTATCATTGGACTTAATTGCCTTGAATCAATTGATTTGAGATCAACAAATTTATCTGATGAGTGGTTAAAAAAATTATCGGATGGTGTGAAACTAAATAATAATACTATGCTTGAATTCTTGACTGACAAAGTCATTCCTAATCGATTGAGGGTGATTATGGAACGGAATAAAGCAGTTTCTGTAAATAAATCTGATGTTAGTGAGATCAGTATTCCAGAAGAATGTGTTTGTCCAATCAGTCACTCTATTATGATAGATCCTGTTTTATTGATGGGTGATGGTTATACGTATGAAAGAGAAGAGATAGAATATTGGCTATCTGCTAACAATATAAGTCCTATGGCACATGTGGATTTGACTCAAGAAGATAAAAAAGTTATCCCAAATGTTACTCAAAGGAGAGCTATAGATGCATTCTTAAATAAGTATCCTGCTTTAAGAGAAAGTGAACACATTTACGTATCAAAGTCATTAAAAAATGAATTAATATCGAGTGTAAAGGTTTCTGATTTTAATAAAGTCAGCCGCATATTGGAAAAAGATATCAGGTTAATGACCATGTCATTGGATGATAAAAAGGAGACGCTATTAAGTACTATTTGTCGATGTGGTGGTATCAATATTCTCGAGCCTATATTGGAACGTTTGGGAGCTAGAATTTTTTGTTTCCTTGATGAAAAAATGAATTTAACGGATTTGAAATTATTTGAATTAGCGTCTGCAAACCCTTCTTTAAAAGAGAAAGGTGCAAAAATGATTGCTGATAAATATCTGTGGGACGAGTCTCGTTATCAAGCAGCTTTATTTGCAGGGATCAAAAGTGAAAACTTGGATATGATACGAGCTTGTTTTGATACTAGTGAAATTAACTTAAAAGCAATCGAGGATGGAAAAACATTACTTCACTGTGCTGCAGAAACGACAAGGACAGATATAGTAGACTATCTCTTAGAAAAAGGCGTTCCGATAGGTATTTGTGATAGTGAAGGTAGTACACCATTACACACAGCCGCAAAGCATGCTAATCATGTAATGATCGTTCATTTATTAAGATGTGGTGCGGATGGCAAAGCAAAAGATAACAATCATAAGACACCAGCAGATTATGCAAGAACTGCCGGAAAGTCACACACTGCTTTTTTCATTGATCAACAAAGACAAAAAATTAAAACAGAACCGTTAATGAATATGATGTTTGCTATGTGGTCAAAAATAGCCCCTAACGAGCCATTGCCAGATTCTGTTACAAAAACCAGCTCGTCATTTTCAAGCGACGCTACATTGAGTGATAAAGTCGCTTCTTTAAATATGAGTGTTGTTGAGAAAGATAAAGATGATAATGCTGAAAAAATTACCAAAATTGAAGAAGATGAAGGTAAGAAACCTAAGTTTCGTAAGCAATAGTTCGGATAAAATCGACTCCATCGTAACCCCCGATAACGTAAAGTTAGTGTGTGAGCGAGTCTTGTCGTTTTCTGTTCCGTTTTTCGGGTGTTTCTCGTTGTTTATCTAATAATTCAGGTGCGTTGATTATATTATTCTGGTATTTTGTCCTCGCCTAATCTCAAGCTTTGAGATTAGTTCTATTAATAATAAGACCAATAAGGAGAGTCGAAGATGACAAACTTTAATGTGTTAGATTGGGTAGCTTTTATTTTAGTAGTTGTTGGCGGTTTGAATTGGGGCTTAGTTGGTTTATTGAATCTGAATTTAGTAGAAATGCTATTTGGATTCATGCCTCTGCTGGTTAAAGTTATTTATATTGTTGTTGGTCTCAGTGCGCTTTATTTAATTTTAGTGGCTGCAAAAGTCATTAAAAAATAAGGGGCATATTCAAAACCGCAAAGGTTTTACAATCTTTGCGGTTTTTTTAGAGATCATAAAAATTTGGACAATCTCCCACATGTTTATAATCTCTAGAATAGGAAATTAGTTTTTTTAGTTTGGTGCTTCAGTGCCGTCTGTGCTCAGGAGCGACGGATAGTGGTAAATTGAAATCTGCTAAGCGTGTATTACGTTGAAGAGAAACATTGTTGTCTCTGCTGTTGGTGCGGGAATCTAAAACTTTCCAATTTGTACCATCACCGCTACCTTCAAGCTGCCAGGACATCGGATCACGTTCCGGACAATCGTTTGCAGTAGCCCATGTATAGGCATCCACACGGATATTACGATGAAAATCCAGTATTAGTGGACCTTTATTTAGGTCGATCCATTTTGTGAGAAGGTTTCCATCTAATACATTTCTTGGATTTTCATCTCTTTCCTGGATGGCACTTCGCCTTCCACTAGGATTCGTTACTGTTGCACCAGGTATCACTTGATTTTGAAATTTGATCTCGAGTAAAGACATTTGTACAGCATCGACTTTGTGGATATTGCCACGAAGATCTAAAGGAGTAAATCTTATATACCGATATGCCGCCGTATCATCGAGTATAGGTGCAGCAATCGTTGAGTCAGAGGATGGTGTTTTAGTCCTTTTGAAAGTGCTAAATAGAGTCGCACTAGACTTTGGCTCAGTACTAGCCCAGCCAGCAGTGCTATGCAATAAACCAAAAAATGAAAAAAGAATCGCTGCAGATATCCCTTCTTCATTCGCAATTTGCGTATCTTTATTAAATAGAGCCATACAATTATAAATTAAAGTTAATCCATTTATTAACTCAAAAGGTATTGTTACAAGGCCAGCGTTGTGAGTGTCATATAAGGTGCAAACTTGTGATCGAGTTATTAAATGGATCACATTAGAAAGGCAATTATCAAGTGCTATTATTCCAAAGACAGTTTTGATTTCCCTTTTTGCCAATATTAAACCCCAGATACTTGAAATCAAAAAATTATAAAAAAATAATTTTTTTACATTTATAGTCGATTGATAATCAGAGTGTTGTATTTCAAAGGATTCTAGCTTTTTCTCGCAAGCTTCAATCAGCTCCTGTTTATTTAAAGACGGATTATTCGTGAGTAATGTTTTTATATCTAAAAGCATTTCTTTTCTATATTGACAATTTTCTACGGCAAATAAAAATTGCTTTAGTGCTTCTTCTTTCTCATTAGATTGTAAGAAACATAGTCCTTGCCAATAATGTATATAACCATCAAATAGTTCTTTTGTTTTAATTTTTTCAAGAGATTTTATCGCATTTTGTTCATCACCAGATTCATAATACAGCATGGCCAGTGCTAAATGGTTATTGTCTGACGGAGAGTATCCTAAAATTTTATCAATCAAAGTTTTAATGTCGTATGGGATATTAAAAAATAGATCATGACTTAAAGAGACCAACGCATTGTGTGGATGCTTGGTGATAGCCTCTTTATAGAGATTTTCTGCGCAAGTATGTTCTCCCTTTTCATTATAATATCTTGCCAATTTATCTAATATGTAAACATTTCTATCATTTGAGAGATAGCTTTGCTCTAGTAATGCCTGCTTTTTTTGTGGTTCTGTTTGATTGGCGCCACTTCTGATGAGATTATTTAACATCGCTGTTTTGCGTGTAGCGTAAGCATAACCGCTTGCGATCATTGTAGCTCCTGCAATGATCAATGAAACAAAAAAATGAGATTTACGTGATTGTAATACACCTAAATTTCTGATCAAGTGATACACGGTATAACTTACTATGGCAGTATATATTCCTGAGCCGGCAGTTATAGCATATAACATATTTCTATTTTTATTTAGAAATGGAGCATGACGAGCTCGCAACTCCGTATGAAAATTGGTTGGAGTTAACTTTGATAAACAAGAAAGTTTAAATATAATATTGTCAACTAGTGCGATAGTTCGATCTTCTTCCGCTGCAGAATCAATCTGACGAGTTTGTGCAAATTTTGCGAAAAGCTGAGATAATTCGGCTTCAAATGCACGCTTTTTGTTGGCAAGCAGATCATAATTCTCAAATATATTTTTTAACAAAGCTATGTATATGTAACTGCTGTTTTCAGATATGGTGAAATTTAAAAAATCAAGAACAGGAGGGGGCTCTGTGACACTCAAATTACACCATATATTGAGTTTTGCAATAATGTCTAAATACAGAGTCGCATCAAAGTGTCTTGTTGATGCTTTAATGTAATATGGCCAGGAAGGAAAACTATTGCTATCTTGACTCAGATCATCAAATGCTTGTTTTTTGCATGATTCCAAATTTGCAGAAAAAGTGCCGTTTAAAAAGTCTAAAAAGGTATAAAACGTCGTAATATTCTCGCAGACTCCGATAAAAGGTTCTCTCCAGTTTATCGAGGCAAAATCATAAATGGTATGATCCACCTTCGGACCACCAATTTGAGGCGTGTACCATAGTGCGCGTTCAATCTTATTAGCCATCAATGAAATTCCAGCAAATGCACCATTGGTTATGGTTATCTTAATAGGTGTTATGTAGTAATACATGTCGTGACGATATTCTCTCGAACTTACTGCGTCTATTTGAATAATTCCCATCTGTTGCATTGCTAAATAAGGATTCCAAGCTCCATTGACTATGGTATATAAATTAACTTTTGTTGCATCGTGCACAGTTCGATCGATAAAACTATAGCTTTGAAGTTTTTTTGCATTACGGATCAGTTCGTACATGCCGGGGACATAAGGTCTCTGTTTTAGTAGTATAGCCGTCAATTGAGCTGGACCAGTAAGAAAGACATTTCTATCAATGAAAAAAGTGGCGCCAAATTTCTGCTTGCAGATTCTTAAGAAATACTCGTAAGCATGATTAACATTCGTTTCAAAATCAAATATCATGCGCTGCAAAACTTGTTCACTGCTTACAGTATATTCGTCGATTAATTGTTTTATATTCTTCTGTTTTCTGAACCACTGAAGTAAAATTTGCACCTGAGAACCATAATTTTTCAAGCTATCAAGACGTCCTATTACTTGTGTATTAAATATAATGGGTGAATTATGATTTAACCCCGATAGATAATTTTCAATAAAAAAATCAACTCCACGGCACCATTCAAAAAGATTAGGCAGTATTTTTAGTGTAGTATCTGTTTGGAAATTAAATCGCTTTATGATATCAAGAAGTATTGGGAATGCGTAATCCACGCTGATTCTTCTAGATTGTATGGCGGTGGTTGGTGATAAATTAAATGCAGGGCTACATGCCTCTAACACTGCATGGTCAGATATGGTCATTAACTTGTTATTATATTCATGATAGCGGTCTCGATGCATGATATCACTTAGTAAGGCACAGGTTTCCCTATGGGCAGTCAACATTGCTACAATTTTATCTCGTTTTGTCGTTTCAGTTTGTATTTGAAGTAAATCTTGGACATGCTGTATTTGTGCCCTCAATGAGTTTATGTCATTAGATAATTTTTTAAGTTCAAAAAGACATTCAAAACTCGTAAATTTTAATATTTGGACCTCGCTTTCTATATGCTTATATTGTGCTTGAACAAATGCAAGATGCCCGTGATCGGGCGCGGAATCGCTGCCCACTATATATTGCGCAACTGTTAACGCTGAATCAATTAATGAAGCATAGTCAGCTACACCAAATGCAAATCGTACAATGTTGAATCCTAGCTTTACAAAAATCGCCAAATTAGCCATTTTTTGAGTCGTTTGATCCTGTGCACCAAGGATTGAAGCTGCTAAAATTGCGCCCTTCAGACTTAACATGGTAGCTTTCTCAGCGTTATTTATCCTCGTAATAGCATCTTTTTCCTTTGTCTTCCGCAATTGTAACTCTTGCTGTTCTCTTAGATTTTCCAGGATTGGCTGCGCAAATAGCGTTTCGAAATTTTGGTTGAATTGTTGCATTAGTTCTTGTCGAATATCTTTGAGTTCCGCTTCAGTTATTAATTGATTTGGTCTTTTCAATACAATTTCATCACATAGCTTTTTCAGTGAATCTTTCACAAGTGCAAAGGGGCTTTTTTTTTCACTATACCAATCTGATGGAGAATATTCGAAGTGTAATGGAAGTTTATGTTTTTCAATAATGTCATCTGTTAATTGTTTGAATCGTTCGTTTCTGGCTCTATCTATATGCACATCATAAAAAACTAATTCACAGAAGGCTTTTATTTGATCTTCACGAGGCGCTTTAGGATTATAAAAATCACTAAATTTACTTTTTGCTAGTGACTCAATCGAGAATGCATTAAGAGCACTGCCTATTGAAAGGCCTGTTGAAGCAGCTTCAATCCATGAGGGTATAGTCGCTGGAATCGCGGGTGCTGCATAATATGCACCAACTAAAATCGCTATAGGTAGGGCACTTTGTATTGCACTATCAAGAATTCCTGTGTAATGACCATACTGATCCCAAAGACCACAGCCTCTTTCTAATTCTTTAAGTATTGTATTTGCGGTGACGCCAGTGGTCTCCGTCCTCGCACTTTGTACGGCTTCTAAGTATTTTTGATAATTTTCTTCACGGGTTAACGTTTGATCATTTTGATCTACTGCATAACTTATCATTAATGTAGAAGCATATTTTAATATCTCGTTATTTGAAAGACCTTGGTCACGTAGATCTGCATAAATATTTGATGCGCATATGCTGGCATCTTGAAGGCGCTCGGCTATTGGGTCGCCTATATCGTAGAGAAGATCAAATATGTCTGCATCATGTATTTTCTTATCGGTAGGAATCTTTTTAGACATATTTTGGGGTTCCTTCATTCAATATCAGGGGTACGATAAGGATCTTTAAGTCTATTGACAAGCGAATTGTATTAAGAATATTCCCTACACGAAAGCTAAAAATAAACGATTTTTTCTGTTTTAAATCGAAAGATTAAATATTTTGCGACGACTAAACTAGGTAAAGTAATGTAGATGTTCTTTAATATTTAAAAATAATTAATCCTGAGGAACAATGGGCACTGCAAGAAATATCGGTGTAAGATACTTTCTGTAAATTCAATATGGTCTCTTTTTTTATGGTTTAACTATGACAAGAATCACGATAACGATCAGTAATACCGTTGGGATTTCGTTGAACCACCGATAGAATTTTGCCGATCGAGTATTTGAATTTTCTCTAAAGATTTTTACCAAGTGCCCACAATAGAGATGATAAATCCAAAGCAAAACGACTAAAGTCAATTTGGCATGCATCCATCCTAATTGCATATATCCCATGAAAGATTGACTTAGCAACCATAGCCCGAATACCGTTGTTAAAATGCCTCCGGGGGTCATGATGCCGTAATACAAGCGTTTCTCCATGATTTTGAAACGTTGCGAACTGATCTCATCGTGAGTTTCCGAGTGGTATACAAATAATCGAGGCAGATAAAATAACCCAGCAAACCAAGTGACCATGAAGATGATATGAAGCGCTTTGATCCAGAGCATGCCGATTCCTTATAATTTTGCTGGAATATAAGTGTAAAATCTGTTTAAATCCCAATATTCCCCGTGGCTTGCCACGGGGAACCTTACGAGGAAAGTCTGAAAACCCTAGGTTTTCAGATCTAAAAGACTATTTACAGATTAATCCCTCGCGGCTTGCCGCGAGGTGGTTTAGTATACGCCAATCAAGTGTGGTTAGTATATTAATCAGTGAGGTACTTCATGTCTACACAATCTCTCGTTTTTACAGATAGCGCTGCAACAAAAGTAGCGACTTTGATTCAAGAAGAGGGAAACCCCAATTTAAAATTTCGAGCATATATTGAAGGTGGTGGTTGCTCTGGTTTCAAATATGGATTTACTTTTGATGAACAAGTAAACCCTGATGATTTCGTGATTGAAAAAACAATTCAATTACCAGGAACGAAAGAAGATTTTAAAGTGCAGTTACTCATAAACGCAGCCAGTTATCCTTATCTAAAAAATGCAGAAATCGATTATCAAAAAACTTTCCAAAGCGAAGAATTTGTTATTCGTAATCCGCAAGCGAAAACAACCTGTGGATGTGGTTCTTCGTTTTCAGTGGATGATTCTGAAGAAAAATAATGAAAAACTCTGAAAAATCAGTTGAATGCATTAATGAGTTACTAAAATGGGTGGCAGAAGGGCACCTGAAAAAAGTTGCAGAGTTATTACAGGAAGATCCTAAACTTGCTTTGGCCAAAGGAACGATAACAGATTTATCTGGAAGAACGTTTGAAAATATAACCGCATTTCAATTAGCAATATGGTATTTAGATACAGAAGTCTGGACAGTCATAAAAGAACATTTAGATAAAATCAACGAACAAGAAGCATTGTCACAGCTAAATGAACTAGAAAATGAACGTGACGATATTCATAAAAAATATGGAAAACACTTTGATTTCAGTGCTCTGCTTTCAGCATACGAAGCCTACCTGCTTTCTTTTGATCATCCTGGTTTCGATCACTATGACGATTGTATACGACAAGAGCATGTAAGGCTTTTTTCAAAAGAAATTGGTATGCAACAGCTTCCAGTACCTGCATGGTATATTTATGCATTTAGTGAGAATGGAGAAGATAAAGCTTGGCCATTAAAAGATTTTTCAAAAACGATAACTAGAGAGTATACAAAGAAACACATTTTTAATTGGTTTCATAAGAATGTGCCTTATGGTTTATTAGGTACTGATTGTGGTTTTTTTCGCTATCAAAAACCTAATATCGGGCGAGCCTCTTGTTTAGCAAGAACCGGAAATTTACTTATTATACATGATATGTTTAATACTAAATATTTAAAGGAGGTTCATGAAAAACAGCTGAACGATCTCCGAAATTCCTTGGAAGATTCCGCGGTTGATAATAATAAAAAGAGCCCTGCTTTTAGTATGGGATAGATTTTCAACTGGCTTAAGAAATTTTATTTCTTAAGCGACTATACCTAATGCGCAGCTTCGACAATTTCTAATACTTGAATTCCCTTCACAGTCGAACTTTTTAAATATGGTTTTAGATAATTACTGAGTGGAATATCAATCACTTTCATTTCATCGGTAGAAGCTTCTCGAAAAATTAATCCTTGTGGTGTTCGTATGGCAAAACCTAAATGTGAAATATCTAGGTTGGTGCCAATTTTAGATTTGAGCGACCAATTAGGTCGTACAATTTCAATGATGGCGACGTTAGGAATTTGTTTAAAAATATTTTCCTTAGGTTGACCGTTTGAATCAAATAATTCAGTCAATGGAATATATAACAAAGTGCTTTTTTCTTGTTGAGTCAGTTTGCCTTGTTCACGCAATTCTTTTAATAAATTTTCTGCTTGTTGTGACGTTAATGGTTTTGTTTGTTTAATTCGATCAATCGGTAATTGTTTATACCAGCTGGGTTTATCAATTAAGGTATTGGAGATTTTTGCGATAGATTTTCCATGCGGGTTCACAATTTTATCAGTAATATCTTTGACGTAGCCATTTAAAGTGTTTGTATAATTCCAATCAATATTTTGAAAATGGAAGCGATTAACAAAACTAGGATTGGCATTTCGATAATTCATTTTATTCATATTTTTTTGAAATTCTTCTAAGTTATTTGAATGCGCTAAAGCAAGTACAGTATTCACATAAGTGACACAATCAAATTTATCAGTGCGATATAAAGGGTTCTGATCGAATTTCGCAGTAGGACCTTCGCCCAAAGGATTAAATTCATAAGGTTTTCCAAGAAAGAAAGCACTGAGTTTTACGATTCGATCAGTGGTCGATAATGTAGAAGAAAGTTTTTTATTTAAAGCGCATAAATTTGAAAACTCTTTGTCATAAGTTTTCATATCATAAGTAGAGATTGGATTGCTTGGAGATGGTGAGTTGGCAAGGCAAATCCCGCTGAAAAATAGATATAAAATGGTAAAAGTAATTGTTATTCGTTTCATATCACGCCATAATCGATCTTGTAGTAAGAGCGTATTTAATCACAGAGAATTATTTAAAACTAGGGTTAACAATATGTTAAATATTATCTGGCTAGGCATGATAGTCGTGGCTTTAATTTTTGGTGTCATTAATGGTCGTCTTCCAGATGTCATTGCAGCGGTACCTGGATCAGCTAAATATGCCATTGAAATAGCGATAGGCATGACTGGTATCATGTGCTTTTGGTTAGGTTTAATGAGGATTGGGCAAGAAGGTGGTTTGATTCATATTTTGGCGCGTTGGATGCGACCCTTGTTAACAAGATTGTTCCCAGAAGTTCCAGCAGACCATCCTGCGATGGGTAGTATATTGCTGAATATGACAGCAAATTTATTGGGATTAAATAACGCAGCGACTCCATTTGGCTTACAAGCAATGACAGATTTGCAAACGCTCAACAAATATCCTGGAACAGCAACCAATGCCATGTGTACATTCTTAGCCATTAATACTTCACATATTCAACTAGTGCCCGCCACTGCTTTTGCCCTTTTAATTGCAGCGGGTGCGAAAAACCCAACCACTATTATATTTACCGGATTAGTTGCCACAGCGTGCTCTATGACTGCAGCAATCATTGTCGTAAAAATATTAGAAAAATTGCCTAATTTCAGAATTAAAACAGGAGACGTTGCCAATGAGCAGCATGAGTCTAGTTAGCGGGATAGCGAATGGTATATTTCTATTGTTAGTGGTTGGGATACCTTTATTTGGTTATTTACGTAAGGTGCCTGTGTACGACACTTTTGTTGTCGGTGCAAAAGATGGCATAAAACTTATGTTAAAGTTGATTCCTTATTTTGTGGGGATGTTAGTTGCGATTGGTATGTTGCGAGCTTCGGGTGCATTTGAATTGATTGCGAAATGGTTAGCGCCAGTATTAGATAAAGTAGGATTTCCAGCAGAGGTTCTTCCATTAGCATTGATGAGACCTTTTTCAGGCCAAGCATCAAATGCAATCACAGCAGAATTAATTCATACGCATGGGGGCGATGCTTTTATTTCTCAGTTAGCTGCCACGATCATGGGAAGCACAGAAACAACCTTCTATGTGATTGCTGTTTATTTTGGTTCAGTACAAATTCGTAAAACTCGCCATGCAATTCCCGCTGGACTGTGCGCCGAATTGGTGGGTGTTATTGCTTCATTCATGATTTGTTCTTGGGTGTTTTTGAGGTAGATAGCCTCGTCATTTCGGCATGAAAAGACACTGGATCCCGGCTCGCGCGCCGCAAAAGCTCGGCGCTTGGCCGGGATGACAATGTAAGTTTCGTGAATGTCATCCCGGCCGAGTGTTGTGCTTTTCCAACACGAGAGCCGGGAACCAGCGTCTTTATTTGATTCTTATCAATGTTTCACTGATTTTTTATTATTGACAGAGTTTAATTGCATCACCAAAGGTTTTGCTTTTTGCAGAAATGCGTTGCGATATTGAGGTGCAATAGTTCCAGAACGAGGCAATTGTACTTTCAATGGATCATGCGGTTGTCCATTAATATGAAATTCATAATGTAAATGTGGTCCAGATGCTAAGCCGGTTTTTCCAACGTAGCCAATCACTTGACCGCGCTTAATGTAAGAACCACTTTTCAAGTTAGCAAATCGAGACATATGTCCATATAACGTTTCATATTTACCATCGTGGCGAATAATGACGGTTTTGCCATAACCTAATTTCCAACTTTGAAAAGCAATACGACCATCACTGGCTGCTTTTATAGGCGCACCGTAAGGCGCACCAAAATCTACACCCTTATGAGGGCGAATAAATCGAAGGATAGGATGTAATCTATGTAAATTAAATTTGGAATTAATGCGCGTGTAATTTAATGGATATCTCAAAAATGCTTTACGATAACTATATCCATTGGGATCGTAATATTCGAAACGACCACTGGGATCAACAAAGCGAATGGCGCGATATGATTTACCTTTATTAATAAATTCTACTGCTAAAATATCGCCATTTTTTACTTTTTTGTTTTGAGCATAATGTTCGGTAAATATCACATTAAATTTATCACCCGCATGCAATAGTGCGCCAAAATTAATTTGTTCAGCAAAAATAGCTAACATTTGTTGAGCTTGCGCTCTCGTTAATCCAGCTTTACCTGCTGTTGAAAAGAATGATCCCGTAATTTTTCCAGAAGTGACTCTAGTTTTAGTAGTGACAGGAATTTGTATCAACTTAACTTGGAATTTATTTCCTACGCGAACTAAATTAAAGGTTTGTGTAGCATCTATCGGGAATTTAATTTCTTTTAAGTTATTTTTACCATCTAACAATAATTGTATTTGCTGATTGAGCTTTAATTTTTTTAATGGAGCAACTGCATTTCCCAGTGTCATGATAGAAGCTAAAGTTTTTGAATCAATCCCTAAGCGTGAAAAAACTTTATTAAGAGTCATGCCTCGTTTGATGGTAACGGTTTTCCAAACCTCAGTGCGCTCAGGTGATTGGGCTTGGTTAGGGGTCGCTATCATAGGAACTTGAATAGTCGGCAAAGGTTTTTCAGAGGTTTGCATACTCAGTATGGGCGAAAGACTCAACGGAGGATAATCATTTCTAACTAATGGTTCTGTGATGATATGTGTTGCTGTAGGTTGTAACGGTGTCGGTAACACGTAGGAATCGATTTCAGATTCTGGGATACTTTGTGTTTGACCATGATACGATTCGACGCCTAATAAGATCGCCAACATAGCGACCAAAGTAAATAAAATCGTAATCAAAAAGGGACGATTGTCCCAGAGATTAATACGACTGATATTATTGTTATTGTAGGTATATTCCATATCACACTTTATATATTGTTTAACGTCAAAAAATTTAGTTGCGTACCATATCTATAGTTGGTCCCGCGGTCAAATCTTTGTGTGCGAAAAAGTTTGTGTTATTGTGAAGTGGTTAATCTAAGTCCTGATCTGAGACCAGATTTGAATTTTTCAAGGATAAAATATTATGTCCAACACTGAAGCTTTCGATTTGATAAAACGAGGCAGCGTAGAAATCATACAAGAAGATGAGTTGATGGCTCGTCTAAAGACGAATCGTCCGTTACGCATCAAGACGGGATTTGATCCTTCAGCGCCCGATATCCACCTGGGTCACACAGTACTCATCAACAAGATGAAGCATTTTCAAGATTTAGGTCACGATGTGATTTTTTTAATTGGTGATTTTACTGGCATGATTGGTGATCCCAGTGGCAAATCAGAAACACGAAAGCCATTAACAAGAGAAGAAGTCATCGAAAATGCGCGCACTTATGAACAGCAAGTTTTTAAAATTTTAGATCCCAAAAAAACACGCATTGAATTTAATTCTCATTGGATGAGTAAAATGACAGCGGTCGACATGATTAAATTAGCTGCGCAAACAACTGTTGCGAGAATGTTGGAGAGAGATGATTTTGAAAAGCGATATCGTGGTGGACATTCTATTGCGATTCATGAATTTTTATACCCGCTCATTATGGGTTATGACTCTGTTGAATTAAAAGCAGATGTAGAGTTAGGTGGTACCGATCAAAAATTTAATTTATTGATGGGACGAGAATTACAAAAATCCAATCAACAAGCACCGCAAGTTGTGATCACAATGCCATTACTAGAAGGTTTAGATGGCGTGAAAAAAATGTCGAAATCTCTCGGGAATTATATCGGAATTTCTGATGCTGCTGATGATATGTTTGGAAAGCTTATGTCAATTTCAGATGATCTCATGTGGCGATATTTGGATTTATTAAGTTTTCGATCGACACAAGAAATTCAAAGTTGGCAAAAAGAAGTGAAAGCAGGTGCTAATCCTCGTGATATTAAAATTCGATTAGCAGAAGAAATCGTTGAACGTTTTCATAGTAAAGAAGCTGCGAAAAAAGCACATGAAAATTTTACTGCGCGATTTCAAAAAGGACAGATGCCGGATGAAATTCCTGAAAAAATAGTAACAGTTGAATCATCAGGCATTCGTATCGCCAATTTATTAAAAGAAGCAGGATTAACTGTGAGTACTTCAGAGTCATTACGACTCATCAAACAAGGTGCTGTTAAAATCGATGGAGAAAAAATCGAAGATGCAACTCGATTGATTGCAGCAGGAAGTGAGCACGTGTATCAGGTTGGGAAATTAAAATTCGCGAAGCTGAAACTACAAGCGAAATAAAAATTATCTTAACTCTTTAAATATCTGCATTTTGTTTTCTGGATCACGGTTCGCGCGCTACACTTATAATTTGTCATCCCGGCTTCGTGTTACGATTTTTTGTAACACGAGAGCCGGGATCTAGCGACGCCCTTGTAGCGCTTGGCCGGGAAGACCGCAGATTGTTGTGAATTATCTCAAATATAATATATTTCTCTCAGTTTTTAGTGCTTCATTTCCACAAGACAATTTAAATGTAATATTGCCAAGTTCTTTCTTGACAGAGATTTGATAGTCTGTAGAATCCACGACCCCTGAGATGAGCCCTAGCGGTTTATAGGGACCTAATCAGCGGTCAGCGGTAGGTTTTTTTCGAAATTCATATAGTTCTTTAACAAAATATAAACGACAAACAGTAAGCAGAAACTAACTGTGTGGGCACTTCTGTCTTTTCCTGAGCCTGGGCACGTGGATGTAAATCCATGATGCGCGGGGGATAGGAAACTCATCGAAAGGTGAGTATAAAGAATAGAAGTACCTTGAGAAATGATAAAAGTATAACTAAGTCATAGAGCAAGGGACCGAATGCGAACTGAGTATGGTCGAAAGACGATGCT
>JAFEDO010000058.1 GCA_018241565.1 Pseudomonadota bacterium | reverse complement strand
GTTACAAAAGCTTAACGCTTACCCGGGCTACGGGAAACTTAAGACTTCTGGGCAAATAACCCGGGCGACATTATAGATTGTATCGAAAGGAAAACAATGACGGACATATATTCAAATTTCCAAACCTTTGAAGAAGATTTTTTTGCTTATGCAGAAAAGCATGGATTTGGTGATATTCATTTTAAAATTGATAAAACCACTGGTTTATGTGCCATTGTTGCCATTCACAGTACTAAGTACGGTCCTGCCCTAGGAGGTTGTCGTTTTCACGAATACTCATCAACAGGTGCCGCTTTACACGATGTCATGCGCTTAGCGAAAGCCATGACTTATAAATCCATATTAGCGGGTCTACCTTTGGGTGGAGGGAAATCCGTATTAATTAAACCTTCCTCTACTTTTGATCGCAAAGCTTTATTCAAATCATTCGGACGCTTTATCAACGATCTCAATGGTCGGTATATTACAGCTGAAGATATCGGTACAACGAGCTTTGATATGGATACCATCGGAGAAGAAACAACTTATGTATCTGGTTTGACAGCTCAAGGAGAACCCTCCCCTTTCACGACTCAAGGTGTTCTCTTAGGCATGAAAGCGGCGATTCAATCAAAAATGAATACAGATTCTTTTAAAGGTTTACGTGTTGCCATTCAAGGTTTAGGTAAAGTCGGTTATGACTTGGGTGAAAAATTACATCATCAAGGCGCGCAATTAATCATTACAGATATCAATACGGCTACCATTAATCAATTTGCTAAAAAATTTGGGGCCACTATTGTCAATCCTGAAGATATATATAGTGTGGATTGTGATATTTTTGCACCCTGTGCTTTTGGTGCAATTCTCAACACAAAAACTATTCCTCTCCTCAAAGCATCCATTGTGGCAGGCTCAGCAAACAACCAATTACAAAATGACAATGATGGTGACCTACTTCACAAAAAAAATATTTTATATGCACCTGATTATGTGATTAATGCCGGTGGGTTAATTTACGCTGCTGGACAGTATTACAAAACACCTAAAGATAAAATGGAAAAGCAACTTAATACTATTTACGATTCTTTGTTGAGTATTTTTAAACGCTCTGCAAAAGAAAATAAATCAACCAGTAAAATCGCCGATGAAATTGCTTTAGAAAAACTATAAGGAAAATAACATTGACTATGACAGCTCAATTTGAAATTCAGTATTACCAATACATTGACGAGCATGGTAAACCTACTCAATCATTGCCCGAGTTTACAAAAGATCACGCAAAACTCGTTGAATTCTACAAGTACATGGTACAACTCCGAGCGTATGATACTAAAGCCATCGCTCTACAACGTACAGGAAAAATGGGGACTTACGCATCGACACTTGGACAAGAAGCAATTTCTGTCGCTATCGGTGAAGCCATGCAAAAAGAAGATGTGTTGTGTCCTTATTACCGCGACTATGGTGCGCAATTACAACGGGGCATTACCATGGAAGAAATATACACTTACTGGGGTGGCGATGAACGAGGCAGTCACTACGCACATAATACAAAAGATTTATCTATATCAGTCCCAATTGCTTCTCAATGTTTGCATGCCGCTGGTGTTGCAACTGCTTTCAAAATTCAAAAAAAACCGCATGTCGCTGTCGTCACTTGCGGTGATGGTGGCACTTCTGAGGGAGATTTTTACGAAGCGATCAATGTCGCGGGTGCTTGGAATTTGCCTGTAGTCTTTGTCATCAATAATAATCAATGGGCAATCTCAGTTCCTCTGAAACAACAAACAGCCACACAAACCATCGCCCAAAAAGCCATTGCAGGTGGATTTTCCGGCATACAAGTTGATGGCAACGATATTATTGCTGTTTATGATTTATTTTCAAAAGCATTAGAAAAAGCAAGAACAGGTGGTGGCCCAACTTTAATTGAAGCACTCACGTATCGATTATGTGATCACACCACAGCCGATGATGCCAGTCGTTATCGAGATAAAAAAGAATTAGAAAACGCTTGGCAAAAAGAACCGATTCTTCGATTACAAAAATACTTAATGCAACAAAATTTATGGGATGACAAAAAAGAAGAAACATTATTAGCGGAATGTGCAGAAAAAGTTGAAAAATCCGTGCAAGCATATTTCAATAAAACACCACAAACACTCTCTTCTATTTTTGATTATCATTATGCGGTACTACCTGAATCTCTTGAAAAGCAACGCGATGAAGCATTAAAGGAGCACCACCATGCCTGAGATCACATTAGTAGAAGCTGTTAATCAAGCGTTAGCTTATGAAATGAGTGTAGATAAGAATGTTGTTATTCTCGGAGAAGATATTGGCGTCAATGGCGGCGTGTTCCGAACAACCGTTGGATTATTAGATAAATTTGGGCCTGACCGTGTGATGGATACCCCACTTGCTGAATCCATGATTGCAGGATTATCTATCGGTATGTCCACTCAAGGTATTAAACCAGTGGCTGAATTTCAATTCATGGGATTTATTTATCCCGCGATGAATCAAATCATTACTCATGCAGCGCGTATGCGTAATCGCACACGTGGACGACTACACTGCCCTATCGTATTTCGCGCACCATTTGGTGGGGGAATTCGCGCACCTGAACATCATTCTGAAAGCACTGAAGCTTTGTTTGCGCATATTCCAGGTTTGAGAGTTGTGATTCCTTCCTCACCCAGTCGCGCTTATGGATTATTATTAGCGGCGATTCGTGATCCTGATCCTGTAATTTTCTTAGAGCCAAAAAGAATTTACCGATTAGTCAAAGAAGATGTGCCCAATGATGGTGAAGAATTACCTCTGGATGTTTGTTTTGTTTTACGTGAAGGCACTGATGTAACGCTCGTCAGTTGGGGTGCTAGTATTTTAGAAACCTTAAATGCAGCTGAAACATTATCTCAACAAGGGATTAGCGCAGAAGTGATTGATCTCGCCACGATAAAACCTTTAGATATTGAAACCATTATCGAATCCGTAGAAAAAACAGGACGCTGCGTGATTGTACATGAAGCAGCAAAAACTTGTGGCGTTGGTGCTGAGATTTCAGCACAACTGTGTGAACGCGCGTTGACTTCTCTGTTAGCACCCGTACAACGCGTAACGGGTTATGATGTCACGATGCCTTATTTTCAATTAGAAAAATATTATATTCCAACGGAAGAACGAATTTTAAATGCAGTAAAAACTGTGATGGAGTATCAGTAACATGACTATATTTAAATTACCTGATCTTGGTGAAGGCTTACCAGATGCGGAAATTCATGAGTGGTATGTGAAAGAAGGTGATGTTGTAAAAACCGATCAACCGTTAGTATCTATGGAAACAGCAAAAGCCGTTGTTGATGTACCCGCACCTCAAGATGGAAAAATTACTAAACTGTATGGTAATCCCGGAGATATTATTAAAACAGGTTCTCCATTGATTGAGTTTGAAATTGTGAAAGGCTCAGAACCCGTGCGAAATGACACAGGCACAGTAGTTGGCAATATTGAAGTGGGACATAAACCCCTGGCTGAAAAACATTCCACAACTTCTTCAGGAGCACGAATTACACCAGCTATTCGAGCATTAGCTACCAAATTAAAAATTGATTTAGCTTCTGTAAAACCTACGGGACCTGATGGATTAATTACCAAAGCTGATTTAGAAAACGCAACTCAACAAACTAAGACAGAAACCGCGAACAGTGAAAATATTCGAGGTACTCGTCGCGTGATGGTCAGTGCCATGGCAAACGCACATGCACAAATTGTACCTGTGACCATTTATGATGATGCAGATATTCATGCCTGGAAAGATAATCATGATTTTACCGTACGATTAGTAAAAGCCATTACAGAAGCTTGTAAAGCAGAACCCACTTTAAATGCTTGGTTTGATGGTCAGCATTTAACACGCACTTTGCACTCGCATATCAATTTGGGATTGGCAGTGGATACATCTGATGGATTATTTGTTCCAGTCATCCATGAGGCCGACAAACTTTCTCCGAAAGAATTACGAGCATCCATAGAATCGATTAAAGAAAAAGTACAGTCACGTACTATACCCCCAGAAGATTTAAAAGGTGCAACAATCACGTTATCTAATTTCGGAAAATTTGCAGGCCGATATGCAAGCCCCATTATTGTCCCACCCACAGTAGCCATCATTGCAGCAGGTCGTATTCGAGAAGATGTCGTTGCTTATCAAGGACAGATCGTCATTCATCGAGTCATTCCTTTATCAGTGACTTTTGATCACAGAACAGTGACGGGAGGCGAAGCAACAAGATTTTTAGGTACGATGATTGAAGCGTTAGAGAAGGAATGAACTCAAGAAAACACTGGTATTCTCTTTTCATCTAGAGAATCTAAATTATTCTCTACCAAATGCGTTTCTTGAGCCTTAGTGAAAATGAACTCTATAACTTCATTTTCTATTTTCATATCCACTGCTATTTCTTTAGCTGACAATCCTTTATGATTTTTTATTTCCATATCAGCACCTGCATTTACAAGTAACTTAGCAATACCATAGAAGTGATGTCGTACTGACTGCATCAAGAGTGTTTCACCATTTTTTCCAATAGCTTGATTAACATCTTCTCCATTATTAATGGCTGATAAAACTACGTTGTAATATCCCGCATTAACGGCACTCACTAATGTTTCTGCTTGAGATTTTGATTTCATAACAGACTGCATGGTCTTTCTTATTTGTTTTTTTTCTTCGACACTAAATACACAATCTCGACTATCCAGAATCTGAGATAGGTTTTTATCTGAAAGATCTCTCGCATTGATATCACAACCCGCTTTGATCAGTACTAATAAAGATTCAAATGTATTCTTTTTTCTTGTTGCTGTAATTAAAGGAGTAATTCCACGAGAGGATTTTTTTTCTAAGTCGCAGTTTCTATGCAAAGCTTTTTTAATTTGCTCTATACCTTTCAAGTCTCCATTTTTATCCCAAAGACTCGAAGGAGAGTTATTAGAATTTTTTAATTCACTCAATGTCTCTTTCCGCGATTCCCTATTAGAAAATAATGAGGTAACTAAATCTACTGTACAAATATCAAAAACTGTTTGACCAAAACGATCTTCTGAGAATAAATTGGGGTTTAATAACAGGATCTCTTTCACTAATTCATAAGAACCCTGTTTAAGAGCTAACAGAAGTGCGGTATTCCCATCGTTATCTAATATTAGATTGAT
>JAFEDO010000057.1 GCA_018241565.1 Pseudomonadota bacterium | reverse complement strand
TCAAATATCTGTGATTCACTAAATTTAGATTTTTTCATCGTAGAGCTCCTTTCTCAATACTATTTCCAATAGTTTGACATAAAACTCTACTTTTAACTGGTATTAGTTTAAGGGAGGATTACCGAAGATTTTCTTTATCTTTTTGAGTTAACCAATTCATATAAAGAAACTTTCCGTAATATGCCAAGTGGTTTTTTAGCAAGTCGTAACAAACATCGTGATTTTCATTATAAATTTCTTTTAAAGTATCGACATTAATAGGATTGTCTTTATGCACAAACATGAAATTTAGTATTTTGAGATTTCTTGGAAATATTGGAGCAAAGTTTTCTGGCCATTTAGCACAACTTTCCAGTGATACTTGAATTGATTTATGAAGTTTTACTCGGAAATTTGCAGTATGTATATGGGTAAACATGTTGTAAGCAGCTTTGAAGTTGTTGACCTCGATACAACATAAAGCAACTGTTGCCCAATCAATATTACTAATTGTAAGGCTTCTATTCCAAAGAGAACCACCAAATCCCAGTACTTCTGCGAGGTTGCTGAATTGAATGAGATGAGATCTTAAAGGGGATATGATTTTATTAAAAGGTGAAATATGATTTAAGCAGAAGAGATAAAGAGAATCATAATTTACCCCATATTTTTTATAATTATCAAATAGTTCTTTTGCCTTCTCTTTTTTACCAGCCAGACAGAGAATATATATGCTTAAAAATAAAAGATGCAGTTTATGATTGTCAGATATATGAAATGCTTTACCTTGATCAAGAGCAGAATTTGAAAGTTCGCGAAAGCTCTCTTTCTGTTTATCAGAATATTTATCAATGTGTATAAATAAATATTGGCAAAAGACTATCAATTCATTTTTAAAAGGATAGTGTGCTAGACGTAAGAATAAATTTAGGGGTTGGGGTTGTCCAGTTCTGAGTAGTCCTAATGGCTCA
Organism: Pseudomonadota bacterium; assembly: GCA_018241565.1. Taxonomy (GTDB): domain Bacteria; phylum Pseudomonadota; class Gammaproteobacteria; order JAFEDO01; family JAFEDO01; genus JAFEDO01. Next base: position 3,448 of record JAFEDO010000057.1, on the reverse strand, counting down.
TTAGAGCATAAAAACTGAAAAATCTCATAGTGTTTATTTTGAACTGCTAAAAATAAAAGAGGCCATCCTAACTTATTTTCAAGATTTCTGATTGTATCTAGAGTTACATTTAATTCAGCGTGTTTCTGTAATTCACTTACAATGGCTTTAAATTTTTGTTCGAGGGGAGTATAAAATGCAGGGTAATGGTAGTAAGAATAAGAAAAGTTCCAGAAACAGTTTCCACCATCATGCTTAGGGTCAGACCCATCTTTGTTTACTATTGCAAATAAGGCTTCAAATAAGGTGTTTTTTGCATCTTCTACAGTTGGAAATGTTAAAGTTTCACCGGCTATAGTCACTGAAATTTCCATACTAGATTCCTAAAAATACGTTACGAAAACGGATTTTAGCATTAAAAAATTAAGAGAATCTTAAGAAAATGAGTTTTTATCGTGAAAATGGGAGCTTTTGGTGTCGTTTATAGGGCGGAGAAAGGCTAAAGAATTCCTCTACAAACGTGCAAATGCATGTTTGTAGAGGAATATTTTAAGTTTAGTACGCCACTACAAATCTGCATTTGCACATTTGTAGTGATCTAGCAATACTTCACAATATTACACAAAAATCTGTGAATTCACAAAAAAATTGTGAATTCACAGATTTTTGTGTAATATTGTGAAGTATCAAAAATCATGGGGAAATGTATGCAATGGGAATCACTCGGATTTAAAGAAAATCCTTTTAGTACGGAACCTATTACTCAGATAACGCTTCCTTTGTATACTGGTCATGAAGCTGAAGTTGCTGTTTGTAAAAAAGCACTGAGCGAAAAGAATATTTTTATTGTTATTGAAGGCGCAAGAGGTGTGGGTACCACTTCTTTTGCAAATTACCTGCGATTTTCCGCTCAAGCCAAAAAAAATTACTTTACTCCTCGTAATGAAGTACGAGTTGAGCCGGATTGGAATCTTGAAACATTATTAGCTGTTATTATTGCTAATATCGTTCGTGAAATTGAGCTTTTTCAATCTGATAAAGCGATAAAAGATAAACGGTTTCAAAATGCAAAAGCCTTATCAATGCGAATCGCAGAAGCGTATCGTTCTTTCGGTATTGAAGCCTTTGGATTTGGTGTTAACTATGGAAAGTCTGCGGGTAATATTAATCAGCCTATTGTTGTTCCTTCTGCTGTATTGGGACATCACCTTGAAGATCTTGCCGCACTCATCAAAGCACTGGGTTATCGTTATGGTATTTTGCTGCAATTGAATAATTTAGATATTGGTACTGTCCATGAAGAAAAGCATCTTAAATATCTTTTTAATGCTATTCGTGACTATATTCAAACAGATGGGATAAGTTGGATTTTTGTTGGTGACATAGGATTAAGGCGATTTATTGCTCAAGAAGTTGATCGTTTAGACGATATTGTGAGTTATGAGGCAGAAATTCCTCCCATCACGAAATCTAAATATGAAATGTTAATTAAAAAACGAATTCAATTTTACCAATTTAATCCAAAAGCTTCTTTACCGGTTGAACAAGCTGTATTTTCCTATTTGTATGAGATAACAAAAGGAAGGTTGCGTTATATTTTTGGGTTACTGCATCGCCTTATGGATAATTTACACGTAGGAGATTTGACTGATCAGATTACTCTAGATTTGGCTAAACCGATGATTATTAAACTAGCTCGTGACAGAATTTCAAGAAATAAAATATCTCCAGTAGATGAGGAAATGCTGAAATTAATTGCTAAACGAGATAGAGTTGTTGTTTCGGATCTTGTTAGAGAAACCAAAAAATCTGCAAGTTATGTTTCAAATATTTTATCTAAGCTTGCGCAATTTAAGTTAATCACCGTACAGCAAAAAGGAAGAAATCGATATTATTCTCCTTCATTAGATGCCATTATTGCATTTTCATAGAAAGATAATTTTATATAATGACGGTTCTTAGATTTTTAACAGGTAAACACTGAAAAATGCTGATTCGTGCGATGCAAACCCAAGACTTACCGGTGGTTCATGAGAATGAAGCAGCGGCTTACCCATTGCCTTGGTCTTTACAGCAGTTGGCGGATTGCTTAACGGCGCATTACCAATGTTTGGTTATTGAAAAAGACAAGAAAATTATCGGACATGCCATAGGGTATTCGGTAGTTAATGAATATCACCTTTTAAATATCTGTATTCACCCGAATGAACAACGCCATGGATATGCAGAACAACTCATGTTTTATATTACTGAGCATGCCAAACAATCTGGGGTGGATGTCATGTGGTTGGAAGTGCGTGAAAGTAATGAGCGCGCAAGAGCATTGTATCAAAAATTAGAATTTATCGAGTTTGATCGTCGGAAAAAATATTATCCAACTCAGTCAGGGCATGAAGATGCCATCATTTTGGTTAGATATTTGCATTGAGGTTTTATAGAATTACGCCCCCACCCTAACCCTCCCTCGGAGTACCGGGGGAGGGGATAAATTAATATTCCCTTTTCTGGGGTACCGGGGGAGGGAATATACGGAGTTTTATGTCACAGTTACTAGAAGAAATCGCTAAGCGTCGAACATTCGCCATTATTTCCCATCCTGATGCGGGGAAAACAACACTGACTGAAAAGCTATTGCTATTCGGTGGTGCTATTCAGCTCGCGGGGACTGTCAAAGGTCGCAAAGCCAGCAAACACGCAACGTCAGATTGGATGGAAATGGAAAAGCAACGAGGTATTTCGGTGACCACTTCTGTGATGCAATTTGAACATAATCAGCGAGTCATTAATTTATTAGATACACCTGGTCACGAAGACTTTTCTGAAGATACCTATCGTACTTTAACTGCGGTCGATTCTGCATTGATGGTGATTGATGCGGCAAAAGGGGTTGAGCCGAGAACGATTAAACTCTTAGAAGTTTGTCGATTACGTGACACGCCTATCATGACGTTTATTAATAAGCTCGATAGAGAAGGGCGCGATCCCATTGAACTACTCGATGAAATTGAAACTATTTTAAAAATCCAATGCGCACCAGTCACTTGGCCGATTGGTATGGGGCAGCGATTTAAAGGGATTTATCATCTCTATCAAGATAAAATTTATTTGTATCAATCAGGCAAAAATGCTCAAAAACAAGAAGCAGAAATTATTGAAGGGATTAATAATCCTGAGCTCGATGCGCGAATCGGGGATTTAGCCAAAGAGTTTCGTGAACAGTTAGAGTTAGTGACAGGTGCTAGTCATCCTTTCGATAAAGAAGCTTATTTAGCGGGTAAACAAACGCCCGTTTATTTTGGATCAGCGATTAATAATTTTGGTATTAAAGAATTGTTGGATGATTTTACTTTATATGCGCCAGCACCGCGTTCTCGTATGGCACATGAAAGAGAAGTCATGCCCGAAGAAGAAAAATTTTCAGGGTTCGTTTTCAAAATTCAAGCCAATATGGATCCAAATCACAGAGATC
>JAFEDO010000056.1 GCA_018241565.1 Pseudomonadota bacterium | reverse complement strand
TGCACTCTCACAATATCTCCCTGACGCAAGTGCGTCAGAATACTGCCAATTGTTGCTTGCTGTGGTGATAACACGATATCAATACCACTGCCTTCAATTAAATCGATGTAGTTTGTACGATTCACTAAAGCAATGACTTTTCTGGCGCCTAATCGTTTTGCTTGTAAGCAAGCGATGATATTCGCTTCATCATCATTCGTCACCGCGCAAAATATATCGGTATATTCAATATTTTCATTACGCAATAATTCTCGATCAGAGACTTCTCCCAATATAATGGTCGAACGATATAATCTCTCAGACAAAAGTCCCGCACGCTTAGGATTATGTTCAATAATTTTTACTTGATAATTCGCTTCTAATGCCTGCGCTAATCCATAACCAATATTACCACCCCCAGCAATTAAAACCCGTTGATAAGGATTATCCATTTTTCCAAATGCACGCAATACACCTTGAATATGTTCTGGGGTCGCTATGAAAAATAATTCGTCGCCCGCTTCAATGCAAGTTGATCCTGTGACTGGAACAGAACGATTCGCACGAAATAAAGCAGCCACTCTCAAATCGATATGAGGAATACCCGCTTTTAATTCAGAGATTTTCTTTCCAACCAAAGGACCGCCTCGATCTGGTTGAACAGCCACTAACTTCACTCGATTATTTGCAAAACTCACCACTTGCAATGCACCAGGATGTTCAATTAATCGTTGAATATATTCAGTGACTTCTTGCTCGGGACTGATACAAAGATCAATTGGGATTACATTTTTTTTAAATAATTCTGGATGTGTCAAATAAGATTGTGAACGAATACGTGCAATTTTTGTGGGCGTGTGAAATAAAGTGTGTGCAATACGGCAAGCGATCATATTCACTTCATCGCTATTAGTCACAGCAATTAACATATCTGCTGTTGCGCCGCCCGCTTGTTGCAATACTTCCGGATAAGAAGCCGAACCAATGACAGTTTGAATATCCAATTTATGCTGCAATTCACGCAAACGTTCCACATTCACATCGACAACAGTGATGTCATTATCTTCTCGTACTAAATTTTCTGCTAGAGTACCGCCGACCTGGCCAGCACCCAAAATAATAATATTCATAATTAAATTTCTATTGCTCCTGAATAAACTCGTTCAGCAGATCCTTTCATCATGATGGGATTTTGATTTCCTTTCCAAGAAATTTCTAGCGTTCCTCCGAGCAAATCCACTGTCACCTGCTGATCCAATAAACGCAGTGTTTGCCCAACAGCGACAGCTGCACATGCACCACTACCACAAGCTAATGTTTCCCCAACACCTCTTTCATAAACTCTTAATCGAATGTGCGAAGGGTTAATCACTTGAACAAACTCCACATTCACACCCGATGGAAAATCACCGCTATTCGTTGCAGCTAAAGCCACTTCTGAAATAGAAAATCCTGAAAATTGTGGAACGAATAACACTAAGTGTGGATTACCCATATCCACAAAATATTTTTCTCCGGATAAAAATTCATGTTGAGTATCTAATTGTATTTTACTAATTTGTGGAATACCCATACTGACACTGACTTGATTATCTTCATGTAATTCTGTTTGCATTTCGCTGGAATAGGTTTGAATTTTTAATTGGCGTTTATCTGATAATTTTTCATCGTGAATATAACGAGCGATGCAGCGCGCACCATTGCCGCATTGTCCTGATTCACTGCCATCGAAATTGAAGATACGATAATAAAAATCGGTTGATGCATTTTTGGGAGGTTCAACTAAAAGTAATTGATCAAAGCCGATACCAAAGTGGCGATCGCCCCATTGTCGGATCCGCTCTGTAGATAAAGGGATCTTTTGACGAATGGTATCCATGACCATGAAGTCGTTACCAAGACCTTGCATTTTGATGAAGTTTAGTTTCATAAATTGTCCTGTAATCTTGGACCCCCACCCTAACCCTCCCCCGGATTACCGGGGGAGGGAATAATACGCTTCCTCACTCAATGTACCGAGGGAGGGAATAATATGATTCCTCACTCACAATATACCGAGGGAAAAGAATATTACACCGGAATTAAGGTCTCTCCTGAAAATAAATCTTTTATCGTTTCTCGTGGTCTAATCAAATAACATTGATCGTTATCCACCATGATTTCTGGTGGACGCGGACGGGAATTATAGTTCGAACTCATCACAAATCCATAAGCACCAGCACCACGAACTGCCAATAAATCTCCGGCAGACAATGCCAATGGTAATGATTTCCCCAAAAAATCCCCTGTTTCGCAGACTGGGCCCACGATATCGTACAACTCTGTTTCCTGAGTTGGCTTTTCTATTACGGGAATAATGTCATGCCACGCTTGATATAAAGCGGGTCTTAATAAATCATTCATGCCTGCGTCGACAATTGCAAAATGCTTTCCTTGATTTTGTTTTAAATATTCCACTTGCGTTAATAGAATACCCGCGTTTGCTGCAATCGCTCGTCCCGGTTCTAAAATAATTTTTATTGATTGACCATTTAATTTTTCAACTATTTTTTTTGCATACTCTGTTGGATGTGGAGGATTTTCATTTTTATAACGAACGCCTAATCCGCCTCCCAAATCTAAATGCTCTATATGAATCCCACTCGCTTTTAATTCTTCTACTAAATCTAATACTTTATCGAGTGCTTCTAAAAATGGATCCACAGTCACTAATTGAGAACCAATGTGACATGCAATACCTTTAATATGAACACCTGGCATTTTTGCAGCACGTTGATACAAAGCGATCGCTTCTCTGGTTTCAATACCAAATTTATTTTCTTTAAGTCCTGTGGAAATATAAGGATGCGTATTAGGATTTACATCTGGATTAATGCGTAATGCTATCGGTGCTTTTTTATTACGTGACACAGCAGTTTCATTGATGCGCTCTAACTCAGCGACTGATTCTACATTGAAACAATAAATGCCCACTTCCAATGCGCGTTCGATTTCTATTGGTTGTTTTCCAACACCTGAGAAAACAATTTTATGCGGATCTCCTTGTGCTGCGATCACACGTTCTAATTCTCCGAGTGAAACCACATCAAATCCAGAACCTAATTTTGCAAATGTATTGAGTACCGCTAAATTAGAATTGGCTTTCACTGCATAACAAATTAATTTGTCATGCGACCCTAAGGCATCATGAAATGCCCACCAATGTCGTTCTAATGTTGCACGTGAATACACATAGCAGGGTGTTCCAAAACGTTCAGCAATAGTTTTCAAAGAAACTTTTTCAGCAAATAATTCACCTTGATGATAATTAAAGTGATCCATAAGTTAAGCCAAGATACTTCGTTTTTGATGTTTAGGAGGTTGATCGGGTAAATATAAATTGCCGCGCTGACCACAGGCTGTCAGGAATAGTGAAATGAAAATTATTGTTGGAAGAACACGTTTCATAGTTCAAAGGCTCTATTAAATTGCGGCGCAGTATACTAGGATTCGGGGGGTTAATCGAGGTGGGCGAGGGTTCATGGGGACATACCTGTAGCCCCCACCCTAACCCTCCCCCGGGGTACCGGGGGAGGGAATAACAAAGCAATCGAGTTTGACCCCACAACAAGACATGTAGCCCGGGTAAGCGTCGAACCTAATCTCCGAAGTACAAAAGGAAATCTAAGATGACATCTATTTTACCGGCGGTAGAAATTGAAACCAGACCAAACCCCAATGCCAGCATCATTTGGCTACATGGCTTAGGAGCTGACGGGCATGACTTTACGCCTCTCATTCCCCAATTACAGTTACCACCTGACCTAGCCATTCGCTTTATCTTTCCTCATGCGCCCCATCGACCCATCACTTTAAACCGTGGGTATGTCATGCCGGCTTGGTATGATGTTTATGAATTAAAATCTGGCATTCCTGAAGATGACAGTGGCATAAAATCTTCTTCCCTATTAATAGATCAATGGATAGATCTTGAAATTAAAAGAGGGATCCCGAGTGAACGAATTCTATTGGCAGGCTTTTCTCAAGGTGGAGCGATGGCTCTCTTCACTGGATTGCAATACAAAAAGACTTTGGGCGGTATTTTAGGCTTAGCCACTTATCTTCCTTTAGCAAATCATGTGATACAACATGCTTCTGCTGCTAATAAAAATATGCCCATTCTCATGTTACATGGCATTGGAGATCCCGTTGTTAAAATGGCATGGGGGTTTGATTCATATCAAATACTGAAGCAGCAAGGTTATCCAATACAATGGATGACCTATGAAATGCAGCATCACTCTGTTTCAGTAGAAGAAATTATCGAGTGTCGGCGCTGGATTATTGAGAGGCTGGCGGCTGTGAAACCTTGAGATCCTTCGACTTCGCTCAGGATGATTTTTCGTAGCCCGGGTAAGCGTTTTTGCCGAATTTAATAGTTTGGCCAAAACGCGCAACCCGGGACTCGATCCTACAACAACTACGATAAAGCAACGGGATCTGACCCCCACCCTAACCCTCCCCCGGGGTACCGGGGGAGGGAATGAAAAAGCAACCGCGCTTACCCGGGCTACAACAACTACGATAAGGCAACGGGATCTGACCCCCACCCTAACCCTCCCCCGGGGTACCGGGGGAGGGAATGAAAAAGCAACCGCGCTTACCCGGGCTACAATAACTACGATAAAGCAACGGGATCTGACCCCGTTGCATGAAAAAATATTGACTAATTTCTGCCTAATCTTTACACTGCGCGCATGTCATTACTAGACCTAATCAAAAACATACGCCTCTACTTAGCTGAAAAAATAAACGCTTATAACTTCGTTAACTGGGGTGCCATTACTAATTTAGTACCAGAAGGTTTGGCTGCTTTGTTGGTTGTCGATTGGGGATTTGCACGTCTTCAGGAGTATCTAGAGCTGGAATCTCCCTACAATGAAGCACTCTATGTAGCTCGAATTGGCTTAGACGGTGCGGCTTTTTATTCCGTTTTTGAAGTCTTTCGCCGCGTATTCATCGTTCTGACTTTGCCAACTGCACACAATCTCCTCGAGGCAGACTGGTGGCGAACGACATTCAATTTTCGTGAATGGCATCCGCGAGACTATATCACTTTCGTTTCAAAACTCGTCTCGACATTTAACATTAGCCTAATCTGGACCGGAATAAGAAGAATTATTTTTCAAAGCATCAGTGGAACCCTGCGAGATCGATTTAATAATCCCTTCACCGATGGACTTGCGAGGTTAATCGAGAATCCGTTATTTGAAACACCATTTATGATATCGGCTTTTGCATTGAATGCCATGATATACCCAGCAACCATAGATACTT
>JAFEDO010000055.1 GCA_018241565.1 Pseudomonadota bacterium | reverse complement strand
TGGTCGCCGCATTTGGGCAAAAAGACATACCAAAATTAGAAAATTTAATTTATAAAAAAAACATACCCGTTGGCGTTAGGCTAGATTATTTCTTACCGTTATATATGGCTGAAAATGACGGGGGTGAAGATATTTTTGTTGCTAGCACTAAAGTGATGTTAGGCGGTGATGAAAATCACCCAGTGAGTTTAGAAGACGGTCATGCGGTACATCGTATTGGTCCATCAGTTTCACAAAACTATACTCATGAAGAGTTAGAACAATTAACGCAGTACGTCAGTAATGCATTTGTCATTCGAAATCTTTTACGGAATGCCCCTAATAAAGCAGTCATTCAGCCCACAACGGAAGCGCTAGAATATATTCTCGAGAATGCAAAAGACTTCCGAGACAGCAACGATAATCCTGTGATTGTTTTTATCCCAGGAGCCATTGGGATTAATAGCTTTTCAGTATCCAATATGATCCTAACATCCCTCAAAAATGGCGCTGATGTGAATGAGATTGGATTTTTTGGGGTGCCAGGCATTGTTTGGTCAATCATTTTAGGGGATGTGGAAGGGGTTCAAACCTTTTTAAGTCAAAAAGCAAAACTAACAACAGAGGATGAATTTGGGAATCAACATGCCATTGCATGGGCAACTGCCACACATAAAGCTTCAGCAGGTTGTGAAAAATTCCAAAATCGCCTAATTAGTATCATTCAAAAATTGCAAATCAATAACCATTCAAATCTTGAAACATTAGCTAATCATCTAGGGTTTTCTCCGAGGGATTATTTAGATGAAGTATCTAAACATTACATTTCAAGACCAGTAACCAGTATGCCTGCATTAGGTGATTCTTGTACTCCGAATATGGTTTCAGAAGAAAGCAAAGTGTCAGAGAAAAGCGAAGAAACAGATTTAAAAAATAGTGAAGTATTTAGAGCTTAGCGCTTGTCATCCCAGCTCGCGCCGTACGTATGACGTGTCATCCCGGCCCGCGCGCTGTGTGCATGACGTGTCATCCCGGTCCGCGTGCTGTGTGTATGATCTGTCATCCCGGCCCGCGTGCTGTGTGTATGACGTGTCATCCCGGCCTCGTGTTACGGTTTTTGTAACACGAGAGCCGGGATCCAGTGTCGTTTTTTAAGCGCCTAATCAGAACGATAGACAGCTTTTGTTTTTAAAACACAGGAGTTCGAAATGAACGAGATGAAAGGAGTAAGCATTCAAGCCCTGAACACAATGTTTAATAATCTTTCCAATGCCTGTGCTTGCGTGCTCTGGATAAGCAGTTTAAGTTTTTCAAAACAGATTTATATCAGTGAAAATTACAAAAAAATCTGGGGTCAAGATTGCAGTTATTTATATGAACATCCAACGGCATGGTCAGAAATAATAATCCCAGAAGACTACGTAAGAAAAATGGATAATCTCGAAAAAAGAAAACAACTCGATTACGACCAAAATATTTCGCTATATAGAATTTCGAAAAATGGAAATGAAAAGCAGTTTATTAATGAAACTGCTTTCCCAATATATGATCAAAATAATGCTCCAATAGCTATTGCAGGGTTTGCCGAATCAATCACTGAAAACGAATGGATAAAGAGGGTAGAAGAATTGGGTTCTTATAATACTAATGCTTCAAAAATTAAAAATGATTACTTACAAATCTTAAATAACGAATTTAATTTAACCACCATCCAGATAAACAAAGAAAAGCCACAGATAGAACGTTTTATAGAGAAAAATAAATTAATATGTTTTGAAGGGATGCAGATCCATTTTTCTAGAAGAGAATTGCAGTGCTTATTTTACTTAATTCAGGGGTGTACAGCCAAGCAAACGGGTAATTTGTTATTTATATCGGCAAGAACAGTTGAAACATATTTAGACGCGATAAAACGAAAAACAAAATTACGAACCAAGTTTTCTATCGCAGGAAAATTAAAAGTGCTTTTGTATTAAATTTCCGTAATTTTACGGAATAGAATTTTAATAAGTGTTTGGTTTAATGTGTTTGGTTTTAGTGTTAATCAATTTTTTAAAATATTTAATAATTTTTGAATAAAAAAATGGAGGAAAACATGAGAATATTATTGGGAAAGTTAAAAATTATTTTGGGACGTGTGAAAAGATTAATAAATCGTTTAGAAATAACAGAAGGGCCTGGTGAGATACGGAACTTCAATAATATATATCAAGAATTTAGCAGCCAGACGAGCAGTTTTCTTGCAAATATTATCTATTATGGGTTAATCAATAAGACGCTTGATAAATGGTTTTTAGATGGGAAGATATTTAAATATTCAATGCCGTTATTAAATGAAAACTTCAAAGAATTATACAAAGCAGAAAATGCAGGTCTGGAAACGAAAATTTCTGAGAAAATAATTGAATCTATTCTTGAGCTTTTAAGTCAGAATGAACCTTCTGATTTAAGGAGGGGAGAGTTATTTTTTAATGAAATTTTAGAGCACCTTTGCCAAGTTGTAATCTATTCTTATAACGCAGGAAATTTAGAGCTTTCAATTCAAAAGCCATTAAACGAAGTGATTGAAAGAAACATGATAAGAATGCAGTTAAAAACCCCATCCTTTAGTACATTAACAATCCAAGAGCGTTTAGAGCTCTGTATTTTGCCAATATTAAGATTTTTGCTTTTTATTAATTTACCCATAAATGAAAAAACAGAACATAAAGAGGTTGATATTGAAAAAAATGAGATTGAAACTCTTAAAAAATATATTGTTGAATTGATTAGAGAGAAATTTAATTCTGATAGTTTTAGATTGGAAAAATCAGATGCATTAATAGGAATCATTTTATCTAAACTGAATGAGTCAGAATTTGAATCAAAAATTCTTGAAGAAATTTTAAATGCACTTGCTTCTAATGAGCAAAATAAAGATGTGCTTTTAAGAATTTTAGAAAATAATTCTGAAATAATTGAATTTCGAGAATTTATTCAAAATGCAAGAATTGCATCATCTGTTCCAAGAATGAATGCTTCTCAAGCAAGTCCTTCAAGTCAAGCTGGTCAAGAACTCGCAGGTGTTGTTGTCCAAGAAGCACACGACCATACAGCTCTAAAACAAGAATGCAAGCAATTGAAAGACAATTTAGAAGAATTGATTAAGGCGATTAATAATTTTAGTAAAGCTCATTGTTTTCATGAGTTTTATGAACAAATTGCATCTGATCCAGGAACTAAAAATAACCTTAGTCTTTCATATGAAGATAAAAGAACGTTAAGAGATGAGGCAAATTCACATGAGAGGGAGTTTTCTAATTCAATAAAATATACCTATGAAACTGCTAATCAAACAGCTAACCAATTGGCACAATATTTTCTTTATCAATTAAATCTTAAACCTGGTACTCATGTGGGAATTTTTATGGAAAGTTCCCCCTATATTTGGGTCACAGTTTTGGCTTGTATGAAAGCAAAACTGATATTTGTCCCATTAAATACTAATTCACCAGTTTCAGCAGTAGAAGGAGTGATCAAAGATTGTAAAATACAGTCCGTACTTACTCTCAGCACATTGGAAAATTCTTATTCTTTAGCATCATTGATAATGAAAAATCCGCATTCAGTGGTTACAGTCAATGAATTAATAAATTCATCATTATTAAAAGACTTTGATAGCTCAAAATCTCCATTTCCTTTTGGATACAAAATAGACGATATAGCGTACATTTTCCCAAGTTCAGGAAGCACTGGGACACAAAAATTTGTGAAAATTCGTCATGCAGGATTAATGCCTTGTATGGATGCAGCACGTGAAAAATTAGAAATCACTGCTGAATCTAGAATTGCGCAATACGCGGAATTTATTTTTGATGCTAGTTTGTGGGAATTTATGGTTAGTACAAGTGCTGGGGCTACATTATATACCGTTCCGACCAATATAAGACATGATGCCCGTGCATTAGGTGAATTTTATAAGAAAAATGATATAACAGTGGCTTTATTTACGCCCGCAATGTTGAAATTTTTAAAACCAGAAGATTTTAAAAATTTAAAAATAATAATTAGTACAGGTGAGTTATTAGATACTGAAGATGTCCGTCGTTGGACGGACCCAATGCCTCATTTAAGATTTATTAATGGTTATGGTCCATCAGAATGTACGATTGCAACGACATTAGCTGATACCAATGGTGTACAAGATACTCATAGTTCTCATGCTCATGTTGGCAAGCCATTTAACGGTTTATCAGTATTTATTTTAAAAGAAAATAAAGTTGATCGATCAGAAAATGCTGACGAATCTGATAAAGAATCAGAAAGACTATGGGTAGAAAAACTCAGAAATAATTCTGAAGATAAGGTTGAAGTTGCTCCAGAAGAAGAGGGAGAGCTTTACATTGCAGGTGAGGGTATTGGTGAAGGATATGATTATTGGGGAGATGATCAATCACTAAAAGATAGAACTGTTCGTCTAAATGACTCTAAATTTTTTATAGATGTGAATATGCCTGTAGTGAGAAATGATGGAGGCAGGGTTCGCTATACTCGGGTTTTTAGAACAGGTGATAGAGCAAAGTATGATAAAAATGGCAATATCATTATTACAGGTCGCTGTGATCGAGCGTTTAAATGCAATGGAATATTTATCAGCCCTGAAGAAATCGAGGATAAATTGAAGTCATATTCTACGGGGCAAGAAAGACCAGTTGTAAATGCTGTTGTTTACTTAGATAAATCTACTGGGAAAATAGCGGCTAAATTGCTTCTTAAAAATGATCATGAAAATATAAATTTGGAAGCGCTTGGGAATTATTTAAGGGATGAATTATCGATGCAACAAAAGATCCCATCACAGTGGGGTACGGTTGTTGAACATAAATACATGAGTGATAGCAAAAAGTTTAACCATAAAGCAGTAGAGAAAGATAAATCAATAAAATTAAGAAGAATTGGTGAAGAATTAAATGATGAAACCGATGAATTACTTACTGAAACGGAACGACAATTAGTTGCTATTTGGCAAACTGTTTTAGATTTGCCGAATACTCAATTTAAAAGAACGAGTAACTTTTTTGATTTTGGTGGTGGATCATTAAAATTTATGGAGTTACAAGAAGCTATTCAAGCTCATTTTCCTAGAATTGATCACAATATCGATATCAAAGCATTTTATAAGCAGCCAACAATAAGAGCTTTAGCGAGACGTATAGATAGACAAGAAAAACTCTCTACAGATCCCGATAGCGGTTCATTAGTATCATTAAGAAATATAGAAAATGAAAGTTCCACAACAATTTTTTTAGTGCCAGGAATCGGTAGTGATGGAATTAGAGACTTTGCTCTATTGAAACAAAATTTTCATCATTCATTTAACTTATATACGTTTAGAGATACTAGATTGAATGATTCATCTAGGATTGACCAAACGATAGAAGAAACCGCAGAGGATTATTTGGATTCAATTAAAGCCAAAAAGTTAGCACCAGAAACTTATTACATTGTAGGGTACTCATCAGGTTGTACTACTGGCTATGAAATGGCTTCTCAATTACAGCGTCAAGGAAAAAATGTTTTATTCATCGCTTTAGATGGATTGTCTCCAGAATGTAAAAGAAATCTTAGAAGTAAATTTGAAAACCAAGATGGTGAGCGACCTTTTACTAAAGAAAAATACCAATTTATCGAAATGTTGGATGCATTATTGGAACATTCAAATTTAATTGGTGGCGAATTGGTTACAGATAAAGTAAGACTTAGTGAAATTAAGGAAAATCTATATGCAGATAGTACTGCCCAAGCGCGGATAGAGTACCTTTTTGAAGAAATCAAAACTAACGTTACGCAACATCTTAACCAACCCAAACAAGCTAATTATAGAGATGAGAGACTTAGAAGAATAGATCTTGCAAAATCTTTGATTGAAGCTGAACTCAATTACTATCCTTCTGAGCTTCTAAAAAATATGCGATTACTAAAAGCTGGAACGCCGATCGTTGAGTTGCATGAAGAAACATATGGATGGAAGATAAGAGATAGTAAGCATGTTACAAAGTTTGAAAATAAATCATGTGATCACTTTGAACTCTTGCTGCGTGAAAATACCGAACAATTAGCTAAGTATATTACTCACACAATTTCCGCTTATCAAATAAGCCCACTCTTTGAACTAACTCCTGAAAAAGAAGCAATTCAAGAAAAGGAAGCGATCCAAGAAATTCAGAAAAAATTCCAAAGTAAATTTGAGGGTAATACGGCCTTATCAGGATCTGTTAAAAAATTTTTGGAAAAGAGTTCTAAGTTAAAGAAATCGGTTGCTTACCCATTCGCAAGAGAAATATTTTATTCTGTTGTCCAAGATGAATACGAAAAAGGCAGAAAAAAAGGAAAAGATTTTAACAGCATTGATCAGCTGGCGCCTTCGTTAAGCAGAAAATTTTATGAAAAATTTGTTGAAGAAGTCTGGAATAGATATGCCAAAGTATTTCATGATACAGATGTATATAGATGTGAGTATAAGAAGTTTGAAAAGGCTAAAGAAATTTATACCGAATTATTCAGCTACATAGCCTATCAACATATGCAAACCAAAACAAAAAATCCAGAAATAGATGCAAGAGTAATTCTCGAATACATAAGAAAATATTATGAACTTAATAGTAAGGTTCTCAATGAGCAAGATTTAAAAACTAAGTTTGAGCAATTAAAGCGGGTTGGTTTTTTAAATGAAAAATCAGCCGTGTCATATGAGTTTATATATCCAGGGCTGTGTGAATATTTCGCTGCTGTTTATTGTAGTCATAACCAACTCAAACAAGCTAATTCGAAAAGAGTATTTGAGCAAGCAGAGTTAACTGGTAAAAATCAAGAAATGGATTATGAATTATTTGGTAGCATGTTATCTGATATGATTTCAAATTCATCTGCAGAAGTTCAGGCAGAATATAAGAAAAATCGTGAAAAATCCGTGAAAGAGGCCCAACAGTATGGGACAGATGAAGAAAGGGAAAAATTAGCAAAAGCACTCAATCTTAGTTTATCTGAAGTATCTGGTAATAGTTATTTTGACTCGATTTTTCCATCGTTTTCTATTGTTTTTATACCACTCATGGGGATTTTCAGTTTAATATGTAGTTTATATCGAAAGTATCAAAACCCTGAAAATTACGAAGCTCAACTTAGCGTAAGATTATTGTCTCACCCTGATCAGCCACAGTGGTCTGCTGCTAATGGATTTGATGCACCGGAATACTATGAAACTATTCAGATGGGTAAATTTGTTCAGAATGGTACTGAAAAGATTTTTATTGCAAGTCGTGCTCCTCATGGTTTTGATTTAAGAATTTACGATCCTAGTACAGGCCAATGGAAGATAGCTAATAGAGATGGAAGACCTCTTTGGACGGATGAGCTTGGTTGTAGAAAACCAATTTGTTATAGAAGCATCCGTTCTTCTGTCATTAACATTAATGGCAAAGATGAAATATATTTTTGGGGTATTTCTAGCGTTGGTCATACAGTCATAGCTCCCTTTTCTTATAAGCCTGAGTTCGATCAATGGGAAAGAATGTCTGAATCGCTTCAACCAAGAAAGCCGGTTACTTTTGATGAAAAAACTTTGAGAGGGACTAGAATACAAGTAATTTCAGAAAATGGAAAAGAGAAATTTTTCATCGCTTTCCCAAGTGACTCTCGTGCGGGAACTCAACCTGCGGTTTGGGGAGAAACATTTGAGACTAATAAGTGGATAGATTCAGTTCCTGCTACTCGTAACGATAATTTAGAATGGAATTTCTATACTTGTTCTTATGATGGAGTCTCTAATCCTTCAGTATGTTTAGAATCTAATGCATTACTCCGCTTTAACGAAACTAAGTTGATTCAAGTTATAGAAGGAGGACGTGGATCCGTGGAGTATGCTATTTATGATTTGAGTTTACAACCAAATGCTTGGAAAATGGTTGTATCTGATCCAGGGCCAATGAATAAAGCAATTTTTTATTTAGAAAACTATTCTGCTTTTCGTGCTGACACAATTGAGTTAAATGGAGAACATTACTTGTTAGCTCTTACAAGAAATGAGACTGGATTTCGTGTGCATAGATTCAGATTAAATGAAGCTGGGACACGTGATATGCACCCTAAAATTTCAGAACCGAAGATTTTTTCGAGGACGTATGTTGGCAATCAAGCATCAGGAAGGACGGATGACACATCTTTAGGTCAGGGGTTGCACTGTAATACGATCCGTACGGAACTTGTCAAAATTAATGGTGAAATTAAATGGCTTGTATTAGGTATTACTGATGAGGGTTTACAAATGTCCCTTGTTAATCCTAACACTGTGAAATGGCATGATCTCTTTGTTGATAAATCTCCAATTTTTAGAAGAAACAGCACTGACATTATGATGACTTGTGGATCACTTCGTACTCAGTTTCTCATATTTCCAAATGGTTCTGAGCAACTGATTGTACATGCGCAGAATAGAAATGGTTCTCAATTTAAACAGTATTCACTACTTCCGTTATATGAAAATAGCTTAGTTGAATCTTTAATTAGAAGAAATCTACCATCAGAAGAAGGTATTTTTGTGGTACGAGAAAATACTTTTAGAATCGATCCTCAAACAGGAAAACGAATTTTCACATATCAAGTATGGAAAAATGAAACAATGGTAGGTTCAGCTGATTTATCTGACCGAGCTGCTCCATGTTTTGGAAAAAATGGAGGATCTAATATCAGCAATCAAAAAGGGATATTAAAAAATATTGAATTTAAAGATCTTACACAAGAATATGATGTATGCAAAATAGCTCGTCCAAGAAATTTTGGAATACAGGATTTTTGTTTTGATCAAGCAAGGCGATTATGGGAATTTAGTGATAGCTATCTACCATTATCAACAGCAGGATCAGCGATTCATGGGCAAGCGTTGAGATTGATTAAATCGGGCAATCATTACTGGCAAAAGGCGCAGGAAACTAGTATTTATCATTCTGTTATGCAGCATAGAGAAAAGGCAGTATATTGTTGGGAGTGGGCAGATTATTTGTTGAACTTATCCGGAGTGCCACAAGCAGCATATCGTGGATCAATATATGGTGGGTTTAGAGGTGCTTTAGATGTCACAACGGATAATCTCTTGGTAAGAACACAGTTATTTACTCGAGATGCAGTATCTTGGTTTAATGAAATTTCCTATATGACATTAGTCTTTCTTTTCAGTGCACTTAGTTATTACAGTGAATCAGATGAAGTTGGCTTTTATGAAACAGGAATTAAATTATTGAGTAATGACATCTGGCCATTTATGTTATTAACGATATTTATTCATATACTAAATAATGTTTTCATTAAAAATCTAAATAAGGAAGGTTGCAATATCCCAACTGGTATTACTCGCATTGCTATGTATGGTTACAGTGCTTTGTTCATGGGAATAGCTCCTCTTATAGTTAGTATAATTATGGGGTTTGTAGCAGAAAAAACCGTAAATGTTTTAGGACAAGTTGCGTTTGATAAAGGTAAATCTGCTGTTAAATTTGGATTAAGAAAATTAAATTTCTTTCAAGGAGTTCAAGAAGATCCTAAATCTCAAGTTAGTTCTCATGACTCTAGAAATACACAATCAGAAGCTGAAAGTGAATTAGTTATCAGTAACTATGTTCGTCACCGCGTAAATCCTGATGGCGATTGTGGATACACGGCATTTGGTATTACAAGAAATGAAGCGCACCGGCTCATTATTCAAAACTTGGATGATGAGAGAATAAAGGAATTAATTAAACCTGCTGTTCATGATGAATTATTGTTACCTGATTTTCCAAGTTATTTGATGAACCTCGGCCTAATTGAAGCAGGCACTTCATTCGAGCAAATTCAAATTGATATTACGCGATATGAAACTGATGAGAGAGTAATCGCGGCTTATATCGACTATGACGTGCGCGATAGGAAGATAGATGCAGGTTGGGCCCATCCTGCTGTCTTACAAGCATTAGCAGAGATACAGGGTATAGAGTTATTTATTTGGCAGTTAAATAAACAAGGCCAGTACGTTGAACACACGCATTATCATCATTTAGAGGTGATTGATGCAGAACAACAGACGCATCTATTGTTTACCAATAATAATCATTTTGATCGATTAGATCCTCCAAATAACCGTCCGGACTTTAGAGATAATCATTTCTTTTTGCCTGGTAATTTTATGTAGTAATTGATTAGATAGGAGAGTTACATAGAGTTTGGTTACGAAGTGACATTCACCAGAATTGTTATCCTTACCGAAATCGTATTCACTCGATGTTAGAAGTAGGTGAGAGTGGGCTAGTCACTTAGAAATTAAAGTATTGATGCGAATATTAAATCGACCAATCATTGTTATTAATATGGATGGAAAGATTGTAAATCCTGTATGTACTAGCAGAGTTTCGGGAGAACCAATATTCATCTCTTACAATAATATTGACTATTATGATGCTCTCACATTAGTTGGTGAGCAGCGCACGGAAGGGCGGATACTTGAGCAGTTGATGCAAGTTGATAATAACAGAGATGTTCAAATAGAAGATTATATGCAAATGGTAGGTGCTTCTTATTAAGAGTGATGTAACTAAAGATTAAGATAGGATTTGCCTAAAAAATATTTGATTATTTATTAATAATAAAATTAAGGAAAATTATGAAAACATTATTAGATAACTTAACCTCTATTTTAGAAGATGTGAAATCATTGTCCGATAATTTAAGAGGATTGAAAAAAGAGAATGCTTCTGGTGAGATTCCGAGCCTTCATGGTATTTATCAGGAATTTGATCATTGCATACCGGAACTGATTTCAGCAGTAATTTATTATGGGCTAATTAATCAAATACTCGACAAATGGTTTTTAAATGGAGAGCCGTTTGCTTATACAATTCCACTATTAAATAGCAAATTTAAAGAGTTAACTGGCTCGGAATATTCTAATTTGGAAAATACAATTTCTGAGGAAATTATTACTGCTGTACTGAATCTTTTTAAGCAGGAACACCCAAGTGAATTAAAGTATGGCGAACAATCTTTCAGTGAATTTTATGAGTTGATTTGTGATAGTTGTAATGATATTTGGACTAGTATCGAAAGAAATAATGGAAAAATTGATGAAAATAATCCAAGACAGGTAAATTTTAAGCAATTATACAATGCAATTCAAAGAAAGCTAAATGAATTGAACGATGGTGAGTTTGCAAGAAATATTCAAGCCAAAAAAGACCGCTCCATCCATAGTATTAAAGAAGTTCTTCGGCCATTCTTTTTTGGTGGTTTAAAGAGTCTTAGAAAAAGAGATGAAATAGAACTGATTCAAAAAGAAATTTCTGAATTAATCAGAGGTATTTTTAAAGATAAAAAATTCACGAAATCATTACATTTAAGAAAAAATGTGTTTTTAAAATTAAATAACTTTGAATTTGGATTAGAAGTATTTAAAAAAATTGAAGGATATGTAGGTAATATCAAGTCTGGCCTGATAAATGAGATGCTTGAAGAAGGTCTTGAAAACGTTCCTGGAATTCAAGAATTACGTGAATTCATTGAGCACGCAAAGTTAAGTAAACATTTTCCAGTTGACCAAAATTCTCAAATTGATACTCAAAGTTCTAATGCTAGAATCAATGAAAGCTCATTCATTGTGGAATCTTGCGATAAGATTAAAGAAAGTATAGAGCAATTAGTGAGAAGAATTAAAGGGATTAATTTTTTCCACCAATTTTACGAGTCAGTGGCGCTTAATGAAGAAACTAAGGAAAAGACAAGCCTTTATTTTAAAGGTGAAGAGTGGTCTTATGAAAAAGTCAACAGAGAGGCCAATCAGTTAGCGAATTATTTTTATTATGGGTTAGAGCTTAACCCAGGCATGAGAGTAGGAATTTATATGGAAAGCTCCGCTAATATGTACATTACTGTATTAGCGTGTATGAAAGCAAAATTAGTTTTTATTCCATTAAATGTGAATTTGCCGCCTGCTTCTATTAAAAACGATATTAATAATTATGAACTGAATGCCATATTTTCTCAAAGCTCATTAGAGAATTTTTATCCCTTTCATTCACTCATGAAGAAAGAAGTACTGAAAGTTGTATCAATAGACTCATTATTATTAGATCCAAAAAGCTTAGACAGTTTTTCAGGGCTAGAGGTTCCTCATCCTTGTGCCTATAGAAAAAAAGATCTTGTTTATACTTTTCCGTCTTCAGGAAGTACGGGGACTCCCAAGTATATAGAGGTTCAACACACTGGATTGTTGCCTTGCATGGATGCATCACAAAAAGAGTTAAGAGTGTCATCAGAAGATAATCTTGCTCAATTCGCTGGAGCTACTTTTGATGCGAGTGTATGGGAATTTATGATTGCCGTTAGTTCTGCTGCCCAATTATTTATTGTTCCCAATGATATTCGACATAATCCCGATAAATTAAGAGATTTTTATAACAATCATAATATCACTGTAGCCGCTTTTACTCCTTCAATGTTAAAGATTTTAGAGGAGTATAATTTTAAAACATTAAGAACGATAGTTAGTATGGGAGAGCCACTGCACTTGGATATTGTTACTAAATGGAAAAGTAATATCTCAGGATTACGATTTCTTAATGGGTATGGCCCAACTGAAGCAACTATTGCGACTTCAATGGGCGAGCAGTTCAACTCTATCCATATTGGTAAACCATTGAAGGGATTGGAAGTATTTATTCTTCAATCGAAAAAAATAGATGAATTTGGCAATGAATTAGATGAAGATGAGTGGCCGACTGAAAAGTTACTAGAAGAGCCAGTAAAATACGAAGTAAGTGGAAGAAACGTAGGAAGGATTTATATTGCTGGAGAAAGTGTTGCTAAAGGATATGGATACCGAAGGTCAATAAACTACGAACGTATTTCTGTGCCTAGTGGCGTTGATTCTGGATATGCTGCAATTGGTGTGACTAGAAGTGAAGCACTTGAGTTAATGATTACTCACTTGACTGATGTGTCTCTATTAATTAAACCAATTATCTATAAAGCACTATCAACAAGTGAATTTTTGAAATATTTAAATGATTCATCAGATGAACCTTTAACTCTAGATACGATTAAAGAGAATATTAAAAACTATGAAAATTATTTGAAAATAGCACGAGCGTATATCAATTATGATATACGTGATAAAAAAACAAATGGAGGACAAGCTTTTCCTGGCATTTTGCAAGCGCTCGCTCAGATAAAAAAAATAAAGCTCTTTATTTGGCAATTAGATCAGCAGAATAAATTGACGGTGGCTGCTGAGTATCATCAAATTTCATCATCAGATGCAGAAAACAGAATAGATTTATTATTCGATAATGGCAATCACTTTGAACGATTAATGATAAAAAATACAGAGCATGCTGATGAGCTTTCTCGGGCTGTTGAATTAACACGAGTTAATTTTTTTCATGATATGCCATTTACGGTAGAGAGGCAGAACGGAAAAAAAGTGACATGTACTCATGTTTTTAGAACAGAAGATATTGGTAGATATGACGAAAATGGAAATATTGAATTTATAGGTCGGAGTGACAATATATTTAAACCGGGTGGAAGACTTGTTAATCCTGGTGAAATCGAAAGCGCAATAATGAAGTATGCATCTGAGAAAAAAAAGCCAATTCAATATGTGGTGGTTTATATAAATGATGCATCAAAAATTTCAGCGATACTTCTGTTGAAAAATTCTTCATATAAGCCAGATTTCGATGATATTAATCGTTACCTTTTAGATAGCATAGAATCAGAAAAAATTCCTTCATTATGGGGAAGTCGTAGTTTTTGCGATACTGATTTTACAAAAAATGGAAAGCTTAGTCGAAATAATGTCATAAGTAACAAAACGCCTGTTTTGAGTTTAAAAGAACACCGTTCTCAATCTGCTGTTCAGGTAAATTCTGAGGAAGCATTAACTCCTACGGAAGAAAAATTAATAGAAATTTGGAAAAAAGTATTAGAAAAACCTGACATTGAATTCTCTAAAAAGAGTAACTTTTTAGATTTTGGAGGTAAATCATTAGAATTCATTAGATTACAAGTTGAAATACATAGAGTATTTGCTTCATATCATGGCACGAGTAAATCTATTTTCTACAAAAACCCTACCATAGAATTTTTAGCAAGACGTATTGATAGGCAAACAGCACCTTTAAAAAATAGCCCATTAATAGACTTGGTTAAACAAACAGTAGAAAATAAAAAAAGAGATCCTATTTTTTTAGTTCCTGGAATTGGTGGTGATGGAGAATTAGACTTTGATAATTTCAAGAATAATTTCAAGAAAAAAATGGATTCTAAAATCCCTTTATATACCTTTAGAGCTAGAGGATTGAATGACCCTAATCAAATAGGGCAATCGATAGAAGAAATAGCAGAAGATTATTTGGAAGTAATTAAAAGTCAAAAATTGAGTATAGGCACGTACTATATTGCCTGTTATTCATCGGGTTGTACGATTGGTTATGAGATGGCTTGTCAATTACAAAGTAAAGGTAAAAAAGCAGTGTTTATCGCGTTAGATGGATTTTCTCCAACGCTCAAAAGGAAGCTTCGTGATAAATTAGATAACCCAAGAACTGAAATGGCATCACTGTCAGATAAACCCTACGATAAATTTGAATTTACAGAAATGTTAGAAGTGTTATTGGAAAAATATATTATTATCGTCGGGGGAAATATAAGTCCACAGAGAATAAATTCAATAAAAGAATCTCTAGAAAATCCTGAAAATAATTGGGAAGAACAAGTAGATCTCGTTTTTAGAGAGATAGAAGGAAGTCTTGGTGATAATCCCAGTGAAGATAAGTTTAAGAAAATAAGATTTTCAAAGTCGTTGTTTATGGCGGAGCTGCAGTATGTTCCATTGCAGACCTTGAAAAAATCTTATCTATTTAAAGTGAATCCACAAGTCATTAGTTTAAAAAAATCATCGCATCAAAAAAACTATGGATGGAAAATAAAAAATGACGCACATGTTAGAGAGATTAAGAGGGGTGAATGTGATCATTTTAATTTTTTAAGTGAAGATTCTGTCTCTGATGTGATACAGTATGTTTTGCATATTATATCTAAAGAACAAATGCTTCCCAATGAGAATGTTAAAAATAATCCGACGCAAAGAGATGAGGGCTTAAAAAATCGCTATGGTGAAAATTCTCAAGTAGCAAGTGTCATAAAAAAATTGTTTGGAAAAAGTGAAAAACTTAACAGAGTTACTTGTTATCCCCCTATTGAAAAATTGCTTCATTCAGCCATCAAAGAGGCAGAAAAAAATGGAGAGATTCACACGTTAGAGTCTTCCTTGAGTAAAAATCTCTATCAAAAATTTGTCGAAAAACTTTGGAATGATTATGGAAAAATATTTCTCAAATCAAAAAGATTTACAAGTAAGCGCTATGAATTTGAAGAAGTAAAGAAAAAGTATAATCGATTAATGGCTTATATAGCCTATCAGCATATGCAATCAAAAACAGCCAGTCCATCAATAAGGGAATCTAATATTCTTCGTTATATAGAAGAGTATTATCGCGGCTTAGGCATGTCTCCATTAGAAATTAATCCAAGAGATAAGCTAACAAGATTAGAAAGTGAATTTTGTTTTCTCAACAAAAAAGTAAAAGAAGAATCTAGTTATTTTTTATATAAAACAAAAGTGGAGTTTTATGAGTTTGTATACCCAGGTCTATGCGAGTATTTTGCTGCTTTTTACTGTAGTTTAAATCTGCTTGAGCAAGATAATGCAGGAAAAAAAGTCGAAGCTGCAAAGCTAACTTCGAAAAATGCTGATTTGGATAGAAATTTATTCAATAATATACTGGAAAGCATGATAATCTCTGGTTCTTTAGATGTTAAACAAGCTTTTGAAAAAAATATTGAGCAAGATGATGAGTTAAAAGAAGAATTTCCATCATTTAAAAAAGCATATGAAAAAGATCTTGAAAGAGCTGGGGTCTCAAATCAACCTGCTTTGGTTATTGATGAAGATTCTACAGAAAATCATGAGAACTATTCCTTATTTTATGATTTAATTTACTTCATTAAATCTAATAAAACTCTGCTGTTTGTATTGTTATTGTTGCTATTTCCAACGGCATTCTTTTTCAAGTCTTTCTTGGAACGAGATCGTGGCATAGATAATAAGGATGATGGAATATCACCACGTGACTTAAATAAATTTTCTGATTATGGAGATATAAATTATGAAATAGATATAAATAGAGAAATGATAGATTATAACAAAACTCAATCATTTTTAGCTTTATTAAAATTGCCTAGTTTAAGTATGGGTGACTTATATGAAGAATCTGGTGATAATCAAAAAGCGATGGATCTATATAATGAAGTAATAAATGCAAATCAAAATAATGCGTATGCATATGTTTGTTTAGGGAAATTGTATGAAAAATTAGGTGATAATCAAATAGCAATAAACATAGATCCTGCTACTAACTATCAGAATGCGATAGATGCATATAAAAGAGGAATAAATGCGGATCCAAATTATGCGTATGCATGTGCTAGGTTAGGGAGTTTGTATGAGAAATTAGGTGATAATCAAGCAGCAATAAACATAGATCCTACTACCAACTATCAGAATGCGATAGATGCAC
>JAFEDO010000054.1 GCA_018241565.1 Pseudomonadota bacterium | reverse complement strand
GATTGGATTTTAGTTTTAGTGGTTTGAAAACGCATGCTATGAATGCATGGCGAAACTCGTCTCAAGATGAACAGACACGAGCAGATATTGCTGCTGCATTTGAAATTGCTGTCGTGGAAACTTTTGCGATCAAATGTAGAAGAGCGCTAGAGATGACAGGATTAAAATCTTTAGTGATTGCGGGAGGTGTTGCGGCAAATGAAGTTCTCAGAGCACGATTACAAGTCATTAGTGAACAATTCAATGCAACGCTTTTTTACCCGCGATTAGAGTATTGCACAGATAATGGAGCAATGATCGCTTATGCAGGCTATGAGAAATTTCGCTTAAATAAATATGATCCAAAACTCATTGTGCGCGCTCGTTGGCCGCTGATTGAATTGAGTTAGATTTCTCTCCGAGCAATGGGTCCATATATGACCCCATTGCTTCAAAGGGAGGGAACTTTTATTTTCCCTCCCTTCGGACAAAGGGGGGAGGGTTAGGATGGGGGGTAATTATTTCCGAGGTTTCAATTCAGTCTTAGGTTCTGTGCCATCCAGTAATCGGTAAATATTATCTCGATGCTTGAAAAGTATGATGGCTGTCATTAAAACTAACCCAACAAAGTAGCGAGCATCATCAAATAGCACAGCAAGCATGGGCATTGCAGCTGCTGCAAAAATTGCTGCTAACGAAGAATATCTTGTGAAAAAGAAGACAACTTGCCAAATAACCAAGGAAAAAATAGCAACAAAAAAAGATAAACCTAGTAAAGCACCAAATGCGGTTGCAACACCTCTTCCACCTTTAAATCCAAAGTAAACAGGGTACATGTGACCAATAACAGTAAACAAAGCAACGAAAGATAAACTGAACGCATCCACATTAAAAAATCTGGCTAGCATGATTGCGATGAACCCTTTTAAAGCGTCACCTACTAAAACTAAAGCAGCAGCCTTGGAATTACCCATTCGCATGACATTAGTAGTGCCAGGGTTTCCTGAACCTACGGATCGTGGATCTGGGAGTTGATAGAATTTGCAGATAATAATAGCGCTAGAAATGGATCCTAATAGATAGCCAATAATGCAAAATATGAATGATTTCATGGTGCGAAGCTTCCTGCGTTGGATAAAGTGGTGCTAATTAACAGTGTTTTTTGTTGAGCTGTCAAGTGTGATATAAAGGTGGAACTAAAAAAACGCTTGTTATCCCTCGCTCTGCGAAGGATCTCATGATAATGCTGAGATCCTTCGCAGAGCGAGGGGTGACAATCTAATTTGCAATAAGGAATATGCATGACAAACGAAAACAATTTAATTTGGTTAGATTTAGAAATGACAGGATTAAATCCCAGTAAAAACGTCATTATCGAGATTGCAACTTTAGTCACCGACTCAAATTTAAATGTATTGGCAGAAGGACCTGTGTTTGCGATTCATCAACCAGACGAAGCATTGGCTTTGATGGATGAATGGAATGTCAAACAACATGGTGAGAGTGGTTTAGTTGCGCGAGTGAAACAAAGTAAAATAAGTGTCGCGATGGCGGAAATAAAAACGCTAGAATTTTTGAAGCAATATGTTCCCGAGGGCATTTCTCCGATGTGTGGGAATAGTATTTGTTTGGATCGCCAATTTTTATCACGATATATGCCGACATTAGTAAAATATTTTCATTATCGTAATCTTGATGTGAGCACATTGAAGGAGTTGGCGAAACGATGGGCGAAAGAAGTATATGATGGCGTACAGAAAACTTCTAAACATTTAGCGATGGATGATATTAAAGAATCAATCGATGAATTACGGTACTACCGCACCCATTTTATAAAAGATTAATTACAGATCCAATTCTGGAGATGTCCCCTGACTGTCATAGTTTTGCTGTTGTGGTAGCGTAAGAAGCTGTCTTTGCGTTTCTGTTTCTTGGTTTGTGTTTCTCGTTCTACAGGGAAGCCAATCAAAAAGACATCCTGCTAAACTCCGAAGTGATGATGCATCTCCCTCTTTAGGTCTCAATAAATCCAGCAAGCTAAAAATATTGGGTAATAAAAATATGGATGATGCTACAAGGATGATTATACTAAACAACCATTCATTGTAACGCCCTACTTCAAAAGGACCGGGATAATTTTCAAAAGGTTGATCAAAATCAAGAGTACGAGAGAAGATCGTCCATTTCAGTATTTTGGTCATGATGATGAGTGGCGCGGCAATTTCAGAAAAACCGGCGAAAGGAGAGAGTGATCGATATCGTTTAAAGTACTCACCCCACGATATTCTCTGACCAGCTGTTTCACTTTGATGATTGAGCATTTCATCCACCAAAGCCATGGTTTCAGCGATCGTTAATGGTATACCGATAGTAACAGCAATTGCGCAGAATAGAGCGTAGTAATTAAGAGATCCTTCTTCGACGCCAACAACATCTAAAAAGCAAGAAATAGAGTAGCCAGTTTCCAGTATGTGGGAAAAGATTAAAGCATAGTTGGTCCAAAGTCTTTTCCAAAACTGAGAGTCTCGCAAATTAATATGACCTTCACGATCCATCCCAAGAAATGTTCGTAAGACATTTTTTAAAAAAACAAGCATGCCAGTTTCTTGAGAATTGTTTTCTCCTCTTCCGCCATATCTATCATTAAGCGGGGCTCCAAAAATTTCTTTATATCCTGCGCCATAAAGAATAGCGATAAGAACATTTGATGAAATGGTAATGCTTCTTTCTACAGTACTAACGTTGCCAGAACCTACAGTAAATCCACGTATTTGACGTACAAATTGCTCTGAACCAGCATATGCAAACATACCAGGGCCTAAAAACAATGCGACTGTTTGAAAAACATCAAACGGACTGGGTATTCGAGATCTTAATAGGTTTCTGAATTCTCTGGCATTATTGGAACGATCGAGTTGCTGAAAATGAGTCAACTCTTGTGAATAGGAAGGAGCTTGATTTAATCGACGTTTCATTTGTTTATATAAATGCAAGGCATAAGCCAAGGCAGCAAGAAAAATAATGGGTATTCCGGCAGTCATAATGATGGTAAAAGAGAGGAGATTGTCAGATTCTTCTTCTGTTTTATGATCGACGCTAGATACCAGTTCGTTCATAAAAAATGTATCTGTTAAGAAGGCCGCAAGGAAAAATCCAAACGGTAAGAATCTTGCGTACAGATAAAATGGGATGAAATCATTTTCTCTAGGGTCAAGATATGTAGGTAAAGGCATCAGTTTTTCCAGTTTAAAAGTGCACTATAGGTTTTGGAAAATCCAAAATAACACTAACCCAAGTACGATTAGAATCAGTTTAAGTTGGCACATTGTAACCTTCAAACCTTAACGGAAGATTAAGAGTGCGTCTAATCATATATATTATTACGGGGGTGGAAGTGTCAGTCGTCTGTTTGAAAATAAGTATGACCTTT
Source organism: Pseudomonadota bacterium (assembly GCA_018241565.1). GTDB lineage: Bacteria > Pseudomonadota > Gammaproteobacteria > JAFEDO01 > JAFEDO01 > JAFEDO01. The sequence goes on along the minus strand of JAFEDO010000054.1, from coordinate 6,185 downwards.
CATCTGGTCGAGACGCATGCGTCGTACCACAAATATATTTTTGGAAGAAGTTCCAGGGTTTAGCTAAATATCCTGTTGACACTTCTTCTGGCTGGTTTGCACGAGTTCTATCGAGCACCTCAAATACCATATCTGTAAACCCACGAGCATTTGGAACGAGTGCTACAGCTGAAGCAAGGAACAGTATCCACATATGATGAAAAGTCTCGTTACTTTCAGTCGCTTCGAAAGGACCCCAAAATGTCGATAAGTCACCAATGGTTTTTTCAAAGAGAAATATAAAAGCTTCCACAATCCCTAAAACATGCGGTAAAGCGTGCCCATAACCGACGAGTGCTGGCAAAGAGAGATACCGTTGAAAAAAATTGCGATTGTCGTTTCTCTGGAGCCGAATGGATCTTAATTCGGAGTTGATTTCCAAAAGCATCGGAAGCATCAGCAATAAAGTCAGTGTTCCCCAAGAGATTTGATAAGCAAGTGAATCTTCATCTAGAGAATAGATTTGATTAAATAGAGGGATAAACAAATAATCTAAAATCATTCGACTCACGAAAAAAGGTTCGCACAGATGACCGAGCGTGACACCTACCTTGTACCATAAATGTTTAAAACCTTGCACACTGAATTCGATCCCTGAAGAAAAAGCTCGTTTGAGTGAGCGCAAAAAATTTCTCAATGAAATAGGGCCTTCTTCCCCATCATTTGCATGAATAGTGTGAATGATATAAGCCCCATAACCAGTCGCATTGCCGCAAAGTAGACTGAATAGTAATATGGGTATTTCAATATAGGGTGATAAGTTTCCTGAAACCCATATCCTAATAATACTTTTAATTTCTTCGTTGACGCCTGCCGCTGTGATGGCGGCAAATGGAGGAGCCATAGCAGATAATTCAAGTGCGGTATGGAGCAAAGAATCGTGATGATGATGATGGTGGTGTAGCTCTATGACTTCTAGGTCAGTATCACTGTCGCTGTTATCGCCAGAATGTTGATGACTTGCTTTAAGTTTTGCGTTGCGATTACGTCGAATCATTTCATACTGCAAAATAGCAGAAGCCATCACTAATACGGAAAATCCCACTCTTTTTAATAATTCGCCGGGAAATCCAGAATCTTCTTCAATAGGAGGTACGACAAACCCAACTGCTTCAATAGTATCTTGGGTATCCATCGCCCGCTGTGAATACAGGAATAAAATGGAAAATGAAATCCAAGTAAGAGAACAGAAAGCGGCGTAAATAATTCGAAAAAAACGCATAGATTCAAACTCCCGAGAGACAGCATGAATTTCACTTGTTGAGATTAAATCTCAAATAGGAATAATTCTCAACTAGATTTTTATTAAAAGTGTTTACATTCTTGAATTTATTGGGGTTAAATGCCGCGAATTCCAAAACAATGGAGTCTTAGTGATGCAAAAATCACCAGAAAATGCCCCCAGTAGTTTTGAGCAATCTACTAAACAATTGGATTTAAAAGAAGGCCAGCAAGGGTTACCTAAACGTAAACAATCTGCCTACAAAGGAGACTTTGGACATGTGTTAATTGTGGGTGGGGATTATGGGATGCCTGGTTCAGTGCGATTAGCAGGCGAAGCCGCATTGAGAGTTGGCGCGGGTTTAGTGACCATTGCTACGCGTTCAGAACATATTTCGGTAGTTACAGCGCGCCATCCTGAGTTGATGTGTTATGGCATTAAGAAGGCATCCGAATTAGAGCCATTACTCAGTCGTGCAACAGTGATTGTAGTAGGTCCTGGGTTGAGAGAATCGTCTTGGGCAAATCAATTATTCAAGAAAGTCATGATGGCTCGTTTGCCAAAAGTGATTGATGCAGGGGCATTGGATTTATTAATGAAGTATCACAAATATGCTGACGATGCGATCATAACACCACATGTTGGTGAAGCAGCTCGTTTATTAAAAACAACGCCAACAGCAATTCAACAAGATCGTTTAGCAGCCGTCAATGCATTACAAACTTATGCTCCGGTTGTCGTGTTGAAAGGTGCTGGATCTCTTGTGAAAGGAAAGGGTGAAGCGCCACGGATTTGTACGGCAGGAAATCCAGGTATGGCTTCAGGTGGTATGGGTGATATTTTGAGTGGGGTGATCGCAGGATTGTGTGCACAAGGATTAACGCTTTTAAATGCGGCTTATTATGGTGTTTGTATTCATGCCGTTGCGGGTGATCGGGCAGCAGCACAGGGAGAGAGGGGTTTATTAGCCACTGACTTATTGCCGCATTTACGAGCGTTGGTGAACGAGCTTTGACGCACCATATTCCCAGAGAGAGATGATTGTGTCCCCTCCCCCGGTACTCCGGGGGAGGGTTAGGGTGGGGGTTCTTAAAAGAAATAGTGATATATGATGAAATTTATCTTTTCCACAGAATCAGAAACACAAGCGTTTGCAAAACGATTAGCAACACTTTGTCAGCCGCCATTATTCATCTATTTTCATGGAGAGCTAGGTTCCGGAAAAACCACACTCATTCGTGCGATATTAAAGAATTTGGGGGTGAAAGGGAGTATCAAAAGTCCGACTTTCTCATTAGTCGAAAGCTATGAAGTAGATTCTCTGAAATTTTGTCATGTCGATCTCTATAGATTGAAATCCAGAGAAGAATTAGAATACTTAGGTTTGCGGGATTACTGGGATCAAAATACAATTTGTTTCATTGAATGGCCCGAACAAGCCGGTGATAAATTACCGATTCCAGATATCGATTGTTATTTTACAAACTCACCATTAGGTCGAGAATTTACAATGACGAGTCATACAGAACGAGGAACTTTGGTTTTAGCAGGATTAGGATAACAGTATGTCTAGAAAATTAATTTTTATATTTTGTATTTTGATGCCACTCATGACTATCGCTAGTCCCATTAATTTGAATAATATTCAAATTTCAAAAGGTGTTGAAAAGAACCGTATTGTTCTCGCTTTTAATCATCCTACTGATTACAAATTTTTTACTTTGTCTAATCCCGATCGCGCAGTCATTGATTTAAAAAACACAAAACTTTCAGTAGCACTTTCCTCGATTAATCTCGTTCAAACATTAGTTTCAAAAATTCGAATTGGCGTGCAAAGTGGCGAAAATTTAAGACTGGTATTTGAATTAAAAAAACCAGCGGCATTACAAGTGTTTTCTCTAAAACCCCAAAGAAATCTTTCTAGTCGCATTGTGATGGATTTAAAAAGCGATCCCAAACAAAAAGTCAGCAAAGTGGTTAATTCGTCAATTATGCCAAAAGCAAAAAATCCAACAGTCAGTAAATTGCGAGATATAGTGGTGGTGATAGATCCCGGTCACGGTGGTAAAGATCCGGGTGCTATGGGTGCTTCAGGTACACGAGAAAAAAATGTCGTGCTTGCTATCGCGCAACGTTTAAAAGAATTAATTAACGAGCAACCAGGTATGCGTGCAGTGTTAACGCGCGGCAGTGATTATTATATTCCTCTGAGAACTCGATTGAGTATTACGCGTAAAAGAGAAGCGGATATTTTTATTTCAATTCACGCTGATGCATATAAAGAAAGAAGTTCAGGTGGCGCTTCTGTTTTCGCATTATCAGAACATGGTGCGAGCAGTGAAGCAGCACGTTGGTTAGCAGAGCGAGAGAATTATTCTGAACTTGGTGGTGTGGATCTCCATGATAAAAGTTATATGTTACGTTCCGTGTTGATTGACCTTTCTCAAACAGCAACTATCGGAGAGAGCTTAGAATTGGGAAATAACATTCTCAGTCATTTAGGAAAAATAGGACGTTTACATAATACGCGTGTAGAACAAGCGCCATTTATGGTACTAAAATCTCCCGATATCCCTTCGATTCTCATTGAAACGGGATTTATTTCTAATTCTGATGAAGAAGAGAAATTGAGTAACTCCCGGTACCGAGATAAATTAGCGGAAGCAGTGCTAGCAGGTGTTCGCTCTTATTTTTGGGCGCATCCACCAGAAGGCACTTTTCTTGCCGCAGAACGACACTCATCAAAATCATAATTTAGCCCCCACCCTCCCCTTTCGTTCGGAGGAGGGGATTTTGTATGTTCCTTCCCCCGGTACTCTGGGAGAGAGGATTTTGTATGTTCCCTCCCCCGGACGAAGGGAGAGAGGGTTTTATGTGTTCCCTCCCCCGGTACCCCGGGGGAGGGTTAGGGTGGGGGCCGAACCATCCACTATTTAAGAGGATCACATGCGAATTCACCGTTTACCGACTATCGTCGCTAACCAAATTGCAGCGGGAGAAGTCATTGAGCGCCCCGCCTCTATCGTTAAAGAATTATTAGAAAATAGTTTAGATGCCGGAGCACGGCGAATTGAAGTAGATATTGAAAAAGGTGGCGTACAATTAATTCGTATACGAGATGATGGGGTAGGCATATTTAAAGAAGATTTAGAATTAGCGGTGAGTCGGCATGCAACCAGTAAAATTCAAGAGTTAAAAGATTTAGAACATATTGCGAGCTTAGGATTTCGAGGAGAAGCTTTAGCGAGCATTAGTTCTATTTCGAGATTCTCATTATCAAGCAAAGCCATTGATCAAGAAGCTGCATGGAAAATACAAGTCGAAGGTCGTGAATTAGAAACTGCCGTTGAACCGATTGCACATCCACAAGGAACTACCATCGAAGTTCGAGATTTATTTTTCAATACGCCTGCGCGTCGAAAATTTTTACGAGGTGAAAAAACCGAGTTTGATCATATTGAAGAAGTGATCCGAAGAATTGCTTTAAGCCGTTTTGAAGTCAGTTTTTCACTGAATCACCATGACAAAAAAGTTTTTCATTTGTTATCTGCAACAGATGACAAAGCATGGGAACGTAGAGTTGAAAAATTATTTGGATCACAATTCTTGCAGCATTCTGTTGCACTCGATGCAACAGCTTCAGGATTGCGACTTTGGGGGTGGTGTGCCTCTCCAGAATTTTTAAGAAGTTCTTCAGATTTACAATTCTTTTATGTGAATGGACGCATGGTCAGAGATAAAGTGATCATGCATGCCATACGACAAGCGTATCAAGATTTATTATATAGCGGTCGACAACCTGCTTATATTTTATATTTAGAATTAGATCCTACTTTAGTAGATGTGAATGTTCATCCAACGAAACACGAAGTGCGTTTCCGAGAAACACGGTTAGTCCATGATTTTATCGTGAGTACTTTGAGTAAAGCATTGGGTCCTAAAAATTCAGGATCAGTAGCAGCCAAAGACGTAATATATGCCAGTCATAGAGAATATCCGGAGGCTTATTCCAAACCTTTCCAAAGACAAATTCGTGAAGAGTCAGCGATATATCATTCATTAGGACAATCGACAGAAGATGTATCACAAGGATATCTAGGAAAAGCAATGGCGACACTTCATAAACGATACATATTAGCTGAGCATAAAACAGGACTCATGATTGTTGATTATGTGTTAGCACATCAACAATTACTCTATCAACAATTGCTGTCAGATTTTCAAAATGAAAATAGTCAAAGTCGTACTTTATCGGTTCCTATTACGATTTCATTGGATGAATCACAAGTCAACTTAGCCATAAAATTTTTCGAGCAATTATCTTTATTCGGAATCGTTCTAGAATCTCTAGGAAAACAAACTTTAATTTTAAGAAAAATCCCCAACCGATTAGCACAAGCTAATGCACAGCAAATGGTATTAAATGTTATTGAGTATTTATCTTCGCGATCAGAAATTCATAAAGAAGAATTTCTGGAATTATTATCTGAGCAAGTATCAAAAGTGCTAGAAGAAACTTCACTCTCACAGCTCAATCAAATATTACGTGAGCTAGAAGAAAATATACGTCACTCTCCAAAATCATTTTATAAACAAATTACCTTAGATTCTTTGTAGACTGGGTAAGCGTCGAGCCTTTGCGACACGCAACCCGGGATCTGAATCTTCAAAATCATTTTATAAATAAATTACTTTAGATTCTTTGTAGCCTGAGTAAGCGTCGAGCCTTTGCGACGCGCAACCCGGGATGTGAATGGTTATCTTGGTCAATTACCGCAAGCTTCATCACTGTCATCCTGAGCGTCAGCGAAGGATCTCAATCGAGTTTCCCCGTCAATAATACGAAAAATGTTTGTAAAATCTGAAAAATTCGTCTATTTTAACTTTTCTTAAGAAGAGCACAACGACAATTTGCCTAGATAAT
>JAFEDO010000053.1 GCA_018241565.1 Pseudomonadota bacterium | reverse complement strand
TTCTCCCAATGTTGAATGTGTTCTGATTTTTCTTTTAAGGCGGATTGCAATTCTAAGAAGAGACCACTTAAAAGTTCATCGGAAGTGGTTAAGAGATTAAGACGCTCGGCCAAATGCCCAATTTCTTTTTTACGTTTTTCAATTAAACGCATTTCTTCATCGATTAAGGCTTGTTTTTTTTGAGAGAGTTGGGAGAGTTTGTTTGCACAATAAGACATGAGGATTCCTTATGATTTAACGAACGATTAAAAAATCCAAGTATAGAAACCTATCCATCAATTCAAAAATAGCTTGCCCTCAAAATAAAACCTAAGCGCCGGGCAAATGCGCACTCTTACAAAACACGAAATACACTTAACCAAGCACACACGCGTCACAATGTTCTAGAAGCAAGTTTCTGAAAAGCCAAAAAAATCTCTTCGTTAGGTAAAGAGAGCACGCCACATTGTTCGGCGAGGTGAGCGATTTCTTGTTTTCGTTGTTCCTTCAAAAGACATTCTTTGTGAAAGAGCCGAGCCCTTTCTTCTGATAACTCCGCCCATTCAAGATTTAAAGTCATACGCCCTCCCTCTGACCTAATTATTCAACCCATCAAGCACTCTCAATTCAAAAGCGCATCTCATAACAATTGACTTAAATCATACCAAAACAAAAAACGAACATCAAGTCATAATGCGCACTTATAAGTTGCTATCGCAACTTGTGCATTTCCTGTTAAGATTGCTCGGGCCGGTAACCCCTGCCTTGGAAACTTTTGAAGTTTCTTGTAAAGGCGGAACTTTTTTAAATCCTAATAAAGGCTTTTCATAGTCATGGCGATTTATCATTTACGCAGCAAAATCATTCAACGTTCTAAAGGACAGAACGTAGTTGCCTCTGCCGCTTATCGACGAGCGGGGAAACTGTATGATGAAAGAGAAGAGCGACACTGGGATTACCGCAAGAAAAAAAATGTCATTCATAAAGAAATTCTCATTCCCAAAGATACGCCTCAGTGGGTATCGGAATTCCTCTCTCTTGAAAAAAACCATCCAGATAGAGGTGCAGAGAAATTATGGAATACCGTTGAAAGTATCGAAAAGAGAATCGATGCTCAGCTCGCTCGAGAAATTGAATTTGCGTTACCCATAGAATTAACGCCCTCACAAAATATCGAGCTTGCGAGAGAATATATATACGACCAGTTTGTGCTTCGAGGGATGATTGCTGATTTCAGTGTGCATTGGGATGCGGGTAACCCGCATGTGCACGTCTTGTTGAGTATGCGAACGTTAACTGAGCACGGATTTGGAAAAAAAGAATTAGCTTGGAACAATCGAGCATTACTTCGTGAGTGGCGAGCGAAGTGGGCGGAGTATGCGAACTTTCATTTGAGAAAGCATCAGCATATGGGATTGATAGACCATCGTTCTTACAAAGAACAGGGCATTGAGCTGATACCCGGTATTCATCGAGGAAGAGCGGTGATGGATATGGAAGAGCGAGGGTTAAAGACCCAAGTGATGCAAGAAGCGAATTACATTCGTGAAGCAAACTTATCGGCCATCATAGCTAGGCCTGCCATTTTACTCGATAAGATTTCAAAGCGTCAGGAGACTTTTAGTGCGGAGGAAATTCATGCAGCGCTCAGGCCTTATATGAACGATGCGGGGTCATTCTCAAATGAAGAGTTTTTTTTGATTGAAGAGAATTTAAAAAAATTAAATGAACAAGAGAAATCAGAATCAGAGAAAGAAGGGTTAAGGCCAGACGCATTAGAAAAATCTGAGCCAAAAGAAAAGCAAAATCAAACAGAACTCTTAACAGAAGAAACGCTTTCCAAAATATTCAGAACGATAGAATACCATGAGTCTGTTTTTAATGAGCGCACTTTAGCCAAAGCGTTAGCACCCTACACAGCGCATAGTGACGCTTTTATGAAGGCCGTTTTAGAAATAAAGAGTTCCCCAGAGCTCATTCGATTAGGAGTGGGGGATGATGGGCGAGAGCGATATACCACAAAACGTATGTTGGCATTAGAAGGAGAGATTGAGACTTTATCTTTGAGACTAAAAAAGCGATGTCACATAGAAATCTCTACCCAGGATAAAGCGCTTTATTTAGAGCGCCATCAAAGGGCGTGCAACCTTTGGTTAACCGAAGAACAAAAGGTAGCGGTTGAACATATTTTAAAACCGGCTTCTCTCTCTCTTATTGTGGGAAGGGCGGGGACGGGGAAAAGCTTTTTATTGGGAAGTGCCAGAGCCGTTTGGGAGGCAAGTGGGCTACAAGTACAAGGGGTTACATTATCTGGGATAGCCGCTGAAGGGTTAATGAAAGAATCTCAAATTTCGAGCCGAACCATAGAGTCCTTTCGGTGTCGCTTGGAAGCCGGAAGCCTTCAATTAAATCCGCATGATGTCATTGTGATGGATGAAGCGGGTATGACAGACAGTTACTCGATGCAGTTCATATTAAAGGCTGTGCATGACGCGCACGCCAAGCTCGTGCTCGTGGGAGATAATGCCCAGTTACAACCTGTTGGTCCTGGGGCGAGTTTCAGAGCAATACTAGAGCGAACCGGGTTTGTGGCTCTTGAAACGGTGTATCGTCAGAGAGAGCTTTGGCAAAAAGAAGCAACCGTTGCTTTTTCGACAGGAGATATTGCAAACGGACTCAGTGCTTATGAAGCGCGAGGATATATCCACTTTGGGGTGAATGCGGAAGGTACTATGCGGGCATTACAAACTGATTGGATGAAGAGTCGCCAAAATAACACGCTTGATTTAAGCCAATACTTGGTCCTCGCGCACCGCAATGAAGATGTGATGCAATTAAATCATTTGTTAAGAGAAGCACGCATTGCACGCGAAGAAATCGAGGAAGGGTATCTTTGTGAAACCGCGTCAGGAGAAAGTCAAATCTCCATAGGAGAACGCCTCCTTTTTCTTAAAAATGAAAATGCACTTGGCATTAAGAATGGACATTTTGGTGTAGTAACAGAAATCAAGATGAGAGAATCAGGATGTATTTCCGAGATAACAGTTTTACTAGATGGCAGTGATAGCGATAAAGCCATTACTTTTACCCCTCAAGAATACGTACATTTTACTTATGGTTATGCAGCGACTGTACATAAAGCACAAGGCAAAACGGTTGAGCATGCATTTATTTATACGGGAGGACGTTTCTGGGATAGACATTTAACGTATGTGGCGATGAGTCGACATCGAATGAGTTGCCAATTGTATGTCAATCAAAGTCAACATCGAACGTTGAACGATTTGTATAAACGACTCAGTCGCTTTGGGATGAAAGATAGTGTGTTAGATTTCCCATTATCATTTGCAAGACGCCGCAATATTGAAATCAAGGGATTATTAAAAGTCTTACCGAAGCATTTAGCCAAACGACTCATCCTTCTAAAAGAAAAGATGATGGACCGTTACCAACAGTGGGTAACACCCGTTGAATATTGGACAAAAAAGAAAGAGGCCATTCAAAAGCATGAGCGAGCACAAAAAATAACGGTTGCAAGAGAAGATGCAAAACGGGTGGTTGAGTATATTGATGCCAATCGAGCGGTTGGTGTTATTTGGCAAACGATGAAAGGTGAATTGAAAAATGAAACCAAGCCGCATGATAAAAATGAGGAATCGAAAAAAACAACGGCGTTTCAAATTCAATATAAAGATATAAAACAAAGCATTCATTATCCAACATTTCTTGAATCGCTAGATAAACGAAATCAAATTGTCTTTGAAGTCATGAAGGACATTACACGCTACAAAAAAGCTATCCATATTTATGCGCTAGATATTAATAAAATGAAAAAAGAAAGTATGCAGCATGAGAGTAAAGAACGAGTTCGTGCTTATCAAGATTATCAAAAATCTAAAAAGACGGTAGTACAAGAAAGAGTAGCGCATCAAATCGTGTCCAATTTGAAAGCGCATTATCCCATCATCAAAACACTTCAACTAGATATCAAAGTATTACAAAAAGAAGCAAGCTTACATCAAAGACGGTCTCTCTTAAGCACATTGACTGTTTCAGAAAGAAAAGATTTTAAAGTAGTAGAGCGTTACCAGAAAATAACGAATGACATTCATCGATTGGTTTCGAACCATTCTGTTGGAATGGAAGAACAAAAACAAAAAACTATTCCTAATAAAGCAGGCTATTTCAAAGAATTAAATCACTTACTATTAAAACGAGCGGCTATTGCTCATGAAATTACAGAGAATGTCGCGCGATATAAACGAGGATTAGAGTTTTATAATATTGGGAATTTAGGAAATTCGGTCCTTGATGAAATAAAAAAATCCAATCCAACAAAGACGATAAAAAAATATGTGAGTGAAAAAGAAAAAGCCCAATTACGATGGGAACGATTGGTTGCGGCTTCAAAAAAGTATGAAAGTGTATTATATGAAGAGCAAAAAGAGAGAGAAGTAAATGGCACTGATAAAGCACAATCTTTGATAGTAGAAGGCACAGAAAGTTTCAATCATGCATTATCTCATGTTTCAGAGTTTCTGTATTTTGATATTCAACGATTACGTGACGATTTAAATGCATCAGCATTCGTTGTTGCAAAACATTATTTAGGCGCTCCTAGAGTCGAGCAAGGAGATATGCTTCGTTATGGAAGTCATAAGGGGAGTTTAGTCGTAAGGACAGCGGGAGAGAGAAAAGGCATGTGGTATGACTTTCAGACGAGTGAAGGTGGAGACATGTTGAATCTCATTCAGCATACTTTGAGAGAGCAAAATTTTAAGGAAGTATTAAAAGAAGCAAGTCGGTTCTTGGGTGGTGAGTCACAATATATTCAAGATAGTATGAATCCTAAAATTCAGACAAATAAACCTATTACTACTCTTGATGTGAATGCAGTAGAGGTTGATAAAGCAAAAATCGAGAAAGCAAGAGAGATTGTGCGAGAAACACAATCGATAGAAGGGACAATAGCAGAGCGTTACTTAAGAGAGCATAGAGGCATTACGCAAAACATCTTAGCTGAAAGCTTTAGGTTTCATCCTAATTTGTATCATCCTAAAACGAGGGCATATTTCCCTGCGTTAGTTGTGATAGCAAGAAATGAGAAAGACGAAATTACTGCCATACAAGCGATTTACTTAAATGCCAAAACGCACCAGAAAGCGAGTATCGAGGCGCCTAAAATCACGAGGGGTTCTTTAAAGAAAGCTAAAAGTGCGGTGTTAGTCAATATTGGTAAAAGCGACATTCTTGTGATAGCAGAAGGTCCTGAAACAGCACTGAGTGTTGCAACAGCAAATCCAGAGTGGCAAGTCTATGCGACATTAGGTATTTCAAATTTTACGAATGTGAAAATTCCTGACGCTATTCAGAAAATCATTTTGTGTGCTGACAATGACAAGAACCAAGCGCTGTCACAAAAGATGCTAAAGACTGCAGCAAGAAAGTTATCACAAACCGGAAAAGATGTTTGGTTGGCAATGCCATCTAAAATTGGGGAAGACTTTAATGATGTGTTACTTCGAGAAGGCGCTGAAGGGGTGAGAGAAATTTTAAGTACAGCGACTTTGTTCCAAATGGGTATTCGGGAACAAGTACAAGAAGAAATTAAAGAGAATATTGTAGAGATGGAAATTGAGCGCAAAACTTTAGAGGTATTACCATCCTCGATAAAACCAGCAAGTTATTCTGAGCCTTCTCCATTCAACGAACCAAAAGAATCAGTGATGAAGATTGACAATGATTCCATATCAGATATTGATGTCATGACTCTAGAAGAGATTTTATTAAAATACACAGACATGGAATGTAGTCAAACAGAGCTCATCGATGAAAAGATGAGTTTAAATAGTAGTGCGAAAGAGCGAATTCAATACTTAAAAGAAGCCATCCAATTAAACTCAAAAGCAATACAGACTTTTGCAAAAGAAGCTTTGAAGGGCTCTAAAGTGCAATCTGAAATTTTAAAATCAAGAGGTGTTTCAGTAAATACGAGCTCTAAAGAAAAAGGTGGATTTAAAGGTATTCGAGAGCGGTTTATAAATAATACCTTTACAAAGGAAGATATAAAGACGGTGTTAATACAGTTAAAAAGTAGGGCACATCAAGAATCACGGATGAGGACTGAAGGCAGAGAGCAGAGTAGAGGTCGCACCCAATGAAAACCAAACTACAAAAAAATGAGTGCAAAGTGTCGAAAGTATCAGATACAGAAAAAGAAAAAACATATTGGGTTTACATATTACATTGCAGTAATGGTACATATTACACGGGATATACTACCAATTTGAATCGTCGCTATGAAAAGCATGTAAAGGGGAGCGGTAAATGTAAATATACGAGAAGCTTTAAACCAACCCGTATTGCGGCTTCTTTAAAAATAGAAGGTAATCGATCCTTGGCTATGCATATTGAGCGTCGTATCAAACGGATGTCCAAGAGAGAAAAAGAAAGATTGATATTAAATCCAGATTTACTGAATGCGATGTTTGAAACTTAAAAATCAAAATTTATTCGAAAAATATGATAAGATGAATGCTCTCATTATTTCCGTTGCTTATTATTGAAAAATCATCTTGTGGTATTATTTGCTGAAATATGATTTTCCCTGGATGCTTACTGATAAAGATGAGCAAAGTTCAAGGTATAACAAACAAAGCTCGGAAGTTGAGTATTTAGATAAATTGAAACAAAATTGCATGAATAAATTGGAGAAAACAGATGTTGAAAAATCAACACACTGTACAAACAGACTCAGAGCAAGAGTTACCGTTAAATGAAGTAATTGCCGCTATCAAAATTCCAACGTTTAACCTTATGCATCTTAAGCTCCCAAAGAGTGCATTCGAATTATGCACAGATGTTTTGATGGATAATTTATTTAAAACAAAACGAATAACGCTTTCTCCTCCATCAGCTGATAAAACGATACTAGGAATTGAGAACAATGACGCATGGCTGCTTTCTTATG
>JAFEDO010000052.1 GCA_018241565.1 Pseudomonadota bacterium | reverse complement strand
TCAGGGCCCGAGTGAACCTTTATCACTCTACTAGAGGCCGAATATATGACTGCATCTCTATCTTTATTGCTACTTATATCTAAATCTTTCCTCTTGCAATATGGTTGGGTCCATATATGACCCCAGTGGCCCTATACGCATGCCCCATCATCCCGGCCCCGTGTTACGCGCCTTTTGTAACACGAGAGCCGGGATCCAGCGTCGTTTTTGCAGCACTTGGCCAATATGACAGAGGCGAGTAAGTCGAAGTCATGACGCCTTAATATTTCCTTAAGGTTTCAATGGTAATATCGCCATTCTAGCATTAAAAACGAGCTGTACCCCATGTCTTTTGCTTTAAATTTAACCATTGAAATCGCCAAAGAACTACTTGGCCTGCCTAATGATGAGTTAGAATCGCTGCGTCATTCTTTGCAAGCTATTGTTGACCAGGATGTCTTTCGACTTGGAAAAATATTCCATAGCGAGCTCAATTTTCAAATCTGCGTATTGATTCATTTTGGGATATATTGTAAATCACGGCAACTTGATGTCGCTCCTATTCATCTGCAAGAAGTGATTGATCATTTTGGACTGTCATATGTTCTGGCATATTCTGATATATCAGATCTTTCAATTTTCTGGGTTACATTTTTTAAATCCATACCTTGCACCGAAAATTCGTTAGGTAACAATCAAAAACATAGAGAATTATTTTGTAAGCTAAGCAATATAAAAATCGATCCCTCCACTACGATAGAAACCACATCGGAATCCGAGCTCTACAAAAATTTCTTTTCATTTAAAAATTCGCTTATTTGGAGTGTAGTTCCAGAAACAAAATATTTATATCCTAAGCTTCAATTATCTAATGATGTATTTGTAGACTTTCTGCGCCTTTTATATAAACAATATCCTGATGAAATTTCCATTTCACTTATCAAACAAATGAATCACCAACTTTATTTAGGCAAATCGGAATCTGCTCTTGAATTAGCAGTAGTAGCTGCCCTAGCAGAAATTAAATTTGGGCCCGAAAAAAAATCACCCGAAGATTGCTTTATATCTTGCATCCATGTAATCAATCAACAACTACTCAATGACAGTAATACATTAAAAATTTTCTTTCAAAACTTCGCTCATATACTTTCAAACTTCAGTGCACTAGGAGAACGGGGATATAGAATAAAAAAAGATTTCTTTTTAGTAAAAATAAACTATATGGCACTTTTTGAAAAAATTAACGAGTTTACAGATATTTTAAGCAAAAAAGGTCCAGACCAATTCTCGTTGAGTATATTTTTTAAAATGACAGAGGAGTTTCCAGATATAAAACCACAAAAAGAGCTGGCTTTAAAAACAAAAGAAATAATCATGGGCCGCCTTGAGAACACTCTTGATTCAAACATCATAAAATTCATTGCTCCTTTATTAGTACAAGATCCTTGCATCTATAATCTTAATAAAATTTCATCAGAAATCCGTAGAATTCAGAATACAGAAAAAAGAATAAATTATTTAAATCAGTTATTCTTTATGATTGAAAAGTTTATTCACAATTACAAATTTTCTGAATATACGGATATAGAGGCAGCTGAATACTTATATCATGCGGCACTCAATATTTCTTTGAGTTCTGACGATAAAAATAGGGTAAAAGCTTTAGGGTCATCATTATTAAAAAAAGTAAATGATGGTCTCAATTTAGAGTTTCGTGAATTATTCAACAAAAGATATTCTTTCGAAAAGACAATCCATGTTATTAAAAAATGGATGCATTATCATCGAATTGCTTGCCGAATATCAAAGAATTTAATTTCTGAGAAATATTTTATGAGCCTAGCTACTGGAATAATGGCCTCACTAGATGCTTTAAATAAAATACTAAATTTACACTGTCAAGAAACGATTCAGAATTTAAATCCAAACCAATTAACTCAATTTTTTTATGAATTTAATATATTAATTTCTTTTATAAAAAATACCATTATAGAAATTCAAAAAACAAATGGAAGACAAGTCCCTAAAGCTATCCTAATAAAAATACAAGATGTGAGAAATAACTTCTACGTTATCGCCTTATCTTTTTTAGAGAATAAATATTACCGAGAAAATCTTTCAATCCTTGATCTTAATTTTCTGCTACGCACATTAATCTCTATTAACGCAGAAAAATTATCAAGAGATCTTTTGCAAGCGTGGAAAATATTGCTTCAACATAGTCTTCAAGAATTTATTAATTATTCACAAAATAAAATAGCCAATATCAATGACCTTGCTATTCTT
The DNA here is from genome assembly GCA_018241565.1 of Pseudomonadota bacterium. Lineage (GTDB taxonomy): Bacteria > Pseudomonadota > Gammaproteobacteria > JAFEDO01 > JAFEDO01 > JAFEDO01. The sequence continues at coordinate 6,170 of JAFEDO010000052.1, read as the reverse complement.
TTAGAATTATATGACAAAGTTATTAATCCTTTAGCGATGAAAAATCCACTGATTAAGGAAAAACAACTTATATTAAGCGATGCCCGTTCTAAAATGATTCAACTTAAATTTTTCACGCCCGAAAAACTTGTTCATTCCCATGATCTAGAGAACTTACTCGAAAATATCTTTTTACCAGTACTAGCAGTTTAAAGAGCAATGGGGGGCAGACTCGATTGCTTCCGAGCAAATCTGTCATCCTGAACGAAACGAAGGATCTCATCACGACGCTGAGATCCTTCGCTTCGCTCGGGATGATAAGCCCATTCAAGATGCAAAAAAAAGTAATGGGGTCAGACCGCGCCCTACGCTATGCATTAGACCTTAATATTTCCTTAAGGTTGCTGAATTAAAATGTCCGCTGCTTTAATAAAAAATTGGATTTTCAAATGTTTTGTGTAGATATTGCTATTGGAATTGTTCAAGAATTCACTGCCTTGTCGGATAATGAAAAAAAAGAACTGCGTGTAGCGTTCACTTCAATCATAGAGACAGCTCAATATATTTTTGACGCTGATTATGAAAACTCCAAAGCACCTAATCTTGATTTAGGCCTTGCTCATGACGTCAGTTTTCAAGCTTTTTTATTAATTTATTTTGGGATGTGTTGTAAATTAAGAAGTACTCAACCTAAACTCTTGTTACAAGACATTATCAATTATTACGGTCTTGCTATTGTATTCGCGTGTGCTCACGTGACGGATTCTGATTACCCTTGGGGGCTCATTTTTAAACAAAACCAATATACCGTAGAGTCATTAGGAAATCGTGAAAAATGCTGCGAATTAAACAAAATTCTTTTTTGTGAGACTATCCTACCTGATAATTTTCAAGAAGAAATAAACCCTGAAAAAATATATCAAATTTTATTTTCATTTAAAAATAATTCTATTTGGTCATTAGAACCAAACACAAATAAATTATGTCCCAGGCTAAACATACCTAGAGAGTTTTTAATTCAATTTTTAAATTTATCTTGGAAAAAATATCCGGCAATTATTTTGCAAGCTTTTATCACACATATTGATGCCTGTCTTTTTTCAGGGCATGTTGAGAAAGCTCAAGAATTAATAGAATTTTTCATTGAAAGCAACATCATCCTATACAACTCAAACATATCAAATAAAGAGTTAGTAAAATTTGCTGTCGAGAACGGAATAAATGTAGACAATCCAAACAAAATACTCGCTCAAAAATTTCTGGAATCCAGGATACATCATGTTAACAATCAGCTCATTAAAATCCCAAGCGATGGCTCTGAAAATTTCACAAAGATACTGACTACAAATTTTCAGAATATACTTTTAAATTTAAAAGTTCTTGGAAAAAGAGAGCCATTAGCAAAAAAAATGTTTTTTTCAATTGAAAAAAATTACACTCCTCTTTTAACTTGGATTGATGTATTTTTCATTAACGCCAGAAACATGACTGAGGCTTTATTTGTTAATAGTATCTTTATAGCTTTACTGGGCACTCTTTCAAAAATGCTAGATGTATTACCTGAAACATTACCTGAAAAACCCAAACTTCTTAATGAAAAATCATCTATTGAATCAATATATTGTCAAAATAAAGATCTACCACTGTGCAAAATGCTTGATTCCTTTCTCTCTGATATAAATTCCTGGGAAGACCATTTCGGGATAGCGTTAATAATGTGTGAAATTTTAGATAGAGAAAAAAGACAGTTATATCTCAATAAATTTCATTCTATTTTAGTAACATTTATTGACGCTTTAGATTATTCCGAAATCTATTTAGAAAATGTTTTTTATCTCTATCACGCGATAGCAAAAATATATTCGGAACAAGAAAATTTAATCTTAAAAAATGAAATTATAAATCTACTAATTAATAAAATATATGGGAGTATAAATTCTGAATTGGGTAAGCTTTTGAAAGAAAGCTCTGAATATATCAAAACAATTTGCACAATAAATGATTTTATTTCTTATTATGTCATTTTAAAAAATGGCTCATGCGATTTTATTAGCGATCTCGTAAATCTACTATGCCATATTAATCAAAAACTTACAGGGCCAAACAAGAGAGGCGAATTATTTTATTTTTTGAAATATTTAAATTCGACTATTTTAGCCGACACTATCTCTTCATTTAAAACCCTTGTTTCTAATATAGAAAATATAATCTTAAGAGATGTACAACAAGATCCAATTTCCTCAGAACTTATATGCCAGCTAAAAACACTAAAATTTAATTTTTATACTATTTGCGTTACATTTTTAAATAGTCATTACTACCAAAGTTTTCTTGAGGTTAATGATATTGGATTCTTGCTGGATACTTTAATGCTATTTCCAAAAAGCTTTCATGAAAAAAATTCAATTCCAGAAACACTGAGGGAGCAACAAGAAAAATTAATTCGACATGGCGCCCATGAATTAATCAGACTTTCAGATGGAAAAAATCAAAATGATGAAGATGCCACCTTATATACAACATTATTATATAAGATGACTTATTATTTGAATTCCGAATATCCTCAAGAACTTTGTCATGAATTACATTCTCTAAACATTAATTATCAGTCAATTATTCAATCTCGAAACTCTCCTTCACTGTGCGCTTGAAGTTTATTGAGGCCATAAATGCATTGGGTATTTATGTTGGGTATATGTCTCATGCACCAGTATGTTCCCTATATATAAAATAGATATTGGGTATATTAAATTTTAGATATATACTTCAATTTCAATGAGTTGGCTCCCGTTTCTTAAGCTACTGTTATTTTGCTAAAACATCTATTAATATTATTTTAATTATGGATGATTAGACTTTGATTGTTTATCAAAGCACAAACAAAAAGGATCTGCGATGTCTTGGTTTTTAGAGGCTGCTTTTCGCGCTGTCGGTACTTTACCCCAAATATCACCTCGGCAATTAAAAAGTGATATCAAGAAAATCATTAAATTACATAGAAAAAATCTTTCTAGTAATTTATGCCTTAAATTAACTATTCTTCACGATCTTGAAGAATATTTTACTTCTAATAACAAACCAAAGGACCCCGCTCAATTATTAAAGAAACTAGAATCTATATTTAAAAAAACGTTATCCAGTAGCAAACTTCCATCTTTTGAAATTCCCGAAGCAACTCCAATGAACAATTCAATTTATTTATCTTCATTAGATGACTCTTCTCCAGAAGATTTTCAAGAATGTTTAGAAAGCATCCTCGATAACCACATCGAACAATCTATCAGAGATAAGGCATTAAAAAAATTAATCGAAAATATTCATGGCTACTTTATATTTATTCAATCTCTAGAAACATTTGATGATGAAATGCTTTTTATTTTCCAAAACTTAATGAAAAGAATTACAGCTGCACGAATACATGAATCTAACCAATTACTTTTTGAATACCGCATTAAAATCATGCTTCACAAAATTTACAAAACAACAGAATTACACCCACTTTTAAAATTTATTAACGAAATTGTTATACTTTGCAATATTTTTTATATTCAACCTAAATTTTTATACCAGATATATTCTATTATCTTAGACATTATGTCAAAAAAGATCTCCCTCTCAGAATTCAAGAAAATTTTTGATATTAAAAATAGCAACGTCACTTTGAGCCAGTTCACTTTGGCTCTAAAAATGATTAATCGAACACCAGACTCTTATCAACTCTACCAACCAAGACTTGAGTCTGATCCCGCATTTATAAAATTAAATCTCTTAATCGAATCATTGTTACAAACAGAATCAAAAAAGTTGCACGTCATTATCCAAAAATATTTAGAAAGCCATATTTTTGACGATATGAAAATAGATACAATCTTAATCTTGCTCGATATACTAAGAGAAACTCCTGAATGGAATAACCTAAATTTCTTGAAAGAAAAAGCCTATTTTTTAGGGAAATTAACTTCCATATTGATAATTCAAATGAAGGCAAATCCAGACAATTCTCTTCCCATAATCTTATCAACTCTACAAAAAATAATTTCCGATTCTCAGTTTGCTACATTACTTCCCAGTGAACTCATAACAACTTTGCATTTATTACTCGAAAATTATCCCACGAAGAATGAATATCATTTTCGTTCAGGGAAGCTTCTCATACAAGCAATACAAAAGAATTTAGCTACATCAGAAGATTTTTTATGGAAGTTAAACTTTGAATTATTGCGTCTTGCAATATCTCATTTTTGTAAAATGGTAAATATTGGGCATTATCTGAAAAAACAGAGTGATATATCCTTTAGAGACTTCTTCAATATATTGGAGGATACAACTAACTTATTGTTTTTATTGCTTAAGTACTCTTCAAACAAAGAATCTCTGGTATTCGCAGATGTACTCTTTTCATCACGAGTGAGCACTGTACGTGAATCTCTAGCAACGGTAACTTCGACACCGGATGCTTCATCAGAAGCAAGCAATGAATCTGACACTTCTGGGAATCTTCCTACTCAACGAGATATTGAACACGCGGAGATAATATATCCCTCTGCAAAAGTGAGCACTGTACATAGAACTCTAGTAACACGAAATTCGACATCGGATGCTTCATCAGAAGCAAGCAGTGAATCTCACACTTCCAGGGATCTTCCTCTTCAAAAAAGTACCGCAGAAAATACTGAACAAATAGATCCAGAAAGTCGCCCTATTTCTCCCGCGCCTTCTGTGCTCCCTTATTCCACTCCCTCTGTACCTCATCCATCTCCTTTGTCTTCTCCCCTTCCTTCTAGACCGCATCCATGGCGATAACTTTTGTATAACGCTCTAGTTCCTGATATGGGACTTGTTAAAGCACCGATGAACGGATCACCATCATTTTTTCATACGTCATATCTTCCATCGTATAAGGAATGCCGCCTAATCCAAGGCCAGATTGTTTACGCCCACCAAACGGCATCCAATCGACTCGAAATGCGGTGTGATCATTTACCATTACCGCAACGGCATTTAACCGACGAACGGTATCTAATGCAATATCGATATTTTTGGTAAACACAGATGCTTGAAATGAAAATGGAAGTTTGTTTGCTCGTTCAATTGCTTTTTCACGGGATTTATAGGAGTAAATACAAACAACAGGTCCAAAAATTTCTAACTGAGAAACTTGTACATCATCTGGCGGATCTAATAATACAGTCGGTTCATAACACGTGTTAGATATTTTATTTCCACCACATAATAACTTTGCGCCATTGGTAATGGCTTGCTTTACCCAATTATCTACTCTATCTACTTCTTTAGTGGCAATCAGTGGACCCACTTCCGTTTTTGGATCGACAGGATCTCCAACGATTAATGCGCTCGCCAGATCTGCCATTTGTTTCGCTAACACTTTACAAATCTTTTCATGAACATACACGCGTTGCACTGATACACACACTTGTCCCGCATGATAAAAACCACCTTTTACTAATAAAGGCAAAGCATCACTCATATCTGCATCGGCTTCTACTATTACTGGAGCCGCACCCCCATGTTCCAAAACACATTTTGCACCTGAAGCTAACTTCGTTCGCAAATACCAACCGACTTTACTTGAACCAATAAATGATAAATAACTGATTCGAGTATCACTCACCATTCTTTCAGCTACTGCATTGTCACAAGCAATGATTTGACACCATTCTAAAGGCAATCCTGCTTCATATAAAATATTCACGAAATTGAAACAAGAAATGGGCGTTGAGGTGGCTGGTTTTACAATCACTGGACATCCGCTCGCCACAGCAGTAACCACCTGGTGAGCAATTAAATTGAGTGGATGATTAAATGCACTGATAGCAAGTACAACACCTACAGGTTCTCGATAAGTATATGCCATGCGATGTGCTGAGCTTTCTGTGATATTCATGGGGATTTGCTTGCCATTTAAATGGCTGATTTGTTCAATAGCGACTTTCACACAAGATACTGCTCGATTCGCTTCTACGAGTGAATCCACGAATGGCTTACCGCCTTCTTCAGCAGCTTCTTTGGCGAGTTGCTCTTTACGTTCTTCTAACAGTATGATTGCTTTTTCTAAAATGCTGATCCGTCGATAAGGCGTCATCCAACGATCACGATCCAGATAAGTTTTATAGGCTAAAGCCAATGCTGCATCTGCTTGTTCTTCATTATTAAAGGGAACTTCTTTAATA
>JAFEDO010000051.1 GCA_018241565.1 Pseudomonadota bacterium | reverse complement strand
GGCCTAATAATGTTTATCGTGCTTTTAAAATCACAGCATTATCTGCCAAACATGTCGCCGTTGTTGATGACGTGATAACAACTGGGAGTACGATAAAAGAATTCAGTCGTACCCTGCGCCGTGCCGGTGTTCAGCAAGTAGACGTATGGTGTTGTGCAAGAACTACGCGAACAAAATAATAACACTTAATTTATGTTTCCAAGTTGGTTGAAAATTTATATACTCGCCTCGCTCTCTCTAAACATAAGAATTAATAACAAGACTAGGAGTGAAATACATGAAGAATAATAAACTACAAATCTGCGGCCTTGCATTAGCTCTCGCAGTTTTTGCAATTCCTGCAACTTCAACTGCTGCAAGCGAAGGCTGGTATGGTCGCTTCGAAGGTGGCGTGGCTGTTACCCCTAATACAAGTAAAAATGGCAGCAAATTAACTTACAACAGCGCTGGTTGGGATATCGGTGGTGCGTTAGGTTATAAATATGGTCCAATGCGTTATGAAGGTGAAGTTGCTTACCAAAATACTGGCTACAAAAGCTTAAATGGCGTTTCAAACAAAAGCAGAACAAGCGTTGTTGATGTGATGGGTAACGTTTATTACGACTTCGATCAAATCAATGATACTTTCGTGCCTTATCTTGGTGTTGGTATTGGTTACGCTCACCTTTCAAACGGCGTGAATGTTAACAATGGGACTACCACGAGTAACACAGATAACCGATTTGCTTATCAAGGTATCGTCGGTTTCAACATTAACTTAACCGAAAACGTTGCAGCAAATATCGACTACCGTTACTTCGGTACTTCGAATGCTAAAAACTTCAGCGGCAATATATTCCAAAACAATATTTTCAACGCTGGTTTAACTTACTACTTCGGTAATTAATCTTACCCCCCACCCTAACCCTCCCCCTTCGTCCGGGGGAGGGGACGCGTATTATTCCCTCCCTCGGTACCCCGGGGGAGGGTTAGGGTGGGGGCTTCATTTGCTTCCCTCAAAAAATCAAAATCACCCGAATAACCACCCACGCAAAAATTCCTGCAATCACATCATCCAGCATAATACCTAAGCCACCATGCACACGTTTATCAATCGCTCGAACAGGCCATGGTTTCCATATATCAAAAAAGCGAAATAACAAAAATCCAGTCACTATCCAATACCATGTCAATGGAATTGCGAACATCGTAATCCAATACCCAACCATTTCATCCCATACAATACTCGGATGATCATGTTCACCTAAATCATTCGCTGTCAATCCACAACAATACACACCAAAACAAAATGTGATCCCTATCATCAATGCATACAGTGGTAATGAAAGTTGATTAAGTAATAAATAAAAAGGAATCGCCATCACTGTACCCATCGTTCCAGGAGCAACAGGAATTAATCCACTCCCAAAACCATAAGCAAAAAAGTGAATGATAGACTTAAAAATTTTGTGATTAGAAATGTTGGTATCCCAAATGAGAGATTTGAATGACTTGATCTTTTTCATCATAAATTTGTAACCCCTGCTCTGATGTAATTTGACCGATTTTTGTTATAGGACACTCTAATTGATTAGCTAAATTTTTTAAAGCAGGAATATTATCTTCTGACACGGTAAAACAAAGTTCATAATCATCTCCCCCACTCAAAGCGAGCTTTCGTGCTTCTGGTAAAGAAACCCGTGAAAGTAATTCTTGATGAATAGGTAATGCAGATGATTCTATTTTTGCTCCACAATGACTAGCTTCTAATATATGATTTAAATCTGCTAGTAATCCATCAGAAATATCTATCGCAGCAGAGGCAATGGCTCTTAGCAATTCTCCTTCTTTCACTCGAGCTATTGGTCGATACAATCTTTGCAAAATATTCGGCGTCAACGGTACATTGAATCCTTGTTGAAGCATTTGAACAGCAAAAGCGGCGGCACCTAAATTACCCGTGACATAAATCAAATCTCCTGGCTTTGCACCACTACGTTTTAATGCTGTATTTGTCGGGACAAAACCATATATTCCAATCGTCACGGATAAAGGTCCCGAAGAAAGATCTCCACCAATTAATGCCACATGATGCGCTTGTGCCAACTCAAAAAAACTCTCTGCAAAATGTTGTAACCAGTGTTCATTTGCTTCTGGTAATGTCAGAGACAGTGTCACCCAAGCAGGTGTTGCAGCCATGGCTGCCATATCACTTAAATTAACCGCCAAACTTTTGTAGGCAATGTCCTCAGGATCTGTATTTGAAAAAAAATGTATTCCAGAAACTAAAGTATCTGTAGAAATGACTAATTGATGATTGGGAGGAACAGAAACAACTGCGGCATCATCACCAATTCCTGTGATGATGTCTTTTCTTGCAGTGGCCTGCGCTTTAAAATATTTTTTAATAATATCAAATTCATGAATCGGCATTCTGAAACTCTATTTGACGATATTCTCGTGCAACTTTGTCTAATACACCGTTCACATATTTATGCCCTTCTGTTGCGCCAAAGCTTTTTGCGAGCACCAAAGCTTCGTTGATAATTACTTTATAAGGGATATCTGTACGATGCATTAGTTCATAAGTTCCCATGCGAAGAATCATAAGCTCTATAATATTTAATTCTTCTAATTTTCTATCGATATACTTTTTAAACGTTTCATCTAAAGTATCTAATTGCGCAGGAATTTGATGTATCAATTCATGAAAATATTCAAAATCCACATCTTTCATACCATGGTACGTGTGAAACTGTATTTCAATTTCAGATAAAGTAATTTGTGTCATTTGCCATTGATATAAAGCTTGAAGTACGTATTGTCTTGCTTTGTGTCTTGCTCTCGGTTTTACAGCGTTCATTCAATTATTCCTGATCTGTTTCTTTTCGTAATCGTGTAATTTCGTGGTGAAATTCATTCACATCTTGAAAGCGACGATAGACTGAAGCAAAACGAATATAAGCCACTTCATCTAATGCTTTCAATTCTGTCATACCCCACTCGCCTAATAATGAAGAAAGGATTTCACGCTCACCACAATTTCTCAATCGTGATTTAATGCGTTCAATCGCAGCTTCAAACTCATCCATACTAACGGGTCTTTTTTCTAATGCGCGTAATAATCCATTTCTTAACTTTTGTTCATCAAATGGTTTACGTCTACCATCTCGTTTAATGATCTGCGGCATCACTACTTCAGCAGTTTCATAAGTCGTATATCGTTCGCCGCATTGAATGCATTCTCGTCGACGACGAACTTGATTACCATCGCTTACTAGCCGAGAGTCAATAACTTTTGTGTCGTCTACATTACAAAAAGGACAATGCATAACTCATCCTAGTTTTCATAAACTGGAAACTGTTTACAAAGTTTCAATGCGTCTTGCTTGACTCGTTCGGCAACAGCCAGATCTTGAATGTTATCTAAAATATCTGCTATCCCATTCGCGAGTATCATGCACTCTGCTTCTTTAAACCCACGCGTTGTCACAGCGGGTGTTCCTAAGCGTAATCCACTGGTGACAAATGGAGAACGCGGATCATTCGGCACTGTATTTTTATTCACAGTAATATTCGCTGAACCTAAAGCCGCTTCTGCATCTTTACCTGTAATATCTTTATTAATTAAATCGATTAAAAATAAATGATTATCTGTGCCACCAGAAACGATTGCATATCCCCGTTCAGATAATGTTTTCGCCATCGCTTTAGCATTCGACACAACTTGTTTCTGATAATTTTTAAATTCAGGTTCTAATGCTTCTTTAAATGCCACTGCTTTTGCAGCGATCACATGCATTAACGGTCCACCTTGCATGCCGGGGAATACAACCGAATTTAATTTCTTTTCAATATCGGGATTT
>JAFEDO010000050.1 GCA_018241565.1 Pseudomonadota bacterium | reverse complement strand
TTTCATCGATGACTTGATCGGCGGTTATTAAGGTATTTGGGTATGTTTCTTCAAGATGAAACATCACAGCTGAACGATCATTTTGGCGACCATAAAGTAAATGTCCAGGTTTAAAGTTTTCTTCTATTTTTTGTTCTTTTTTTGGATTCATGAAAACCCTCGGCTCTTAAAAAATTCTTAGATTATGAAAAACCCGGGGTCGCAATATACAAGGGAAACCTTAAGGTTTTATTAAGAACCCTCATTAAATATTAAAAAAATTGAAGAAATTAGTGTTTATTTTTGCAAAACCCATAAATGGGTAGAGCAGCCTCTCAGGGGGCTAGAGTGCCTACTAGAGAATAAGATTAAAATCTGCGTTTTTGTCGATTTATTTTTAGATATTTGTGATAGGAGGTGATTTTTTCCTTTTGGATATTAAACTCGATGGGTTCTGGAATGATTGTGTAGTAATAATTTTCTAGTCCTTGTGTGACTTGAGCCGGTCGAAGAAAAGTGGAGGGATCGGACCAGTCGACTCTTTTCAAGCTAGTACTGTCAGAAAAGCGCGGGATCTTTCTTCCTGATTTTAGATCATCTAAAACAGATTCTGGGGCTTTATTATCTAAAGCGATCTCATAATGCAAATTTAAATCTTGCCGATTTTTTACAATTAAGCAACTCAAATTAGCCTCTTTATCTAACAATAAAAAGCTTCCACTGCTGTCCGTTAAATAAAACTCAGTGACGTTATGTTCATCACATGTTTTTTTGAAAAATTGTGCAAAAGATGGATCTCGTAAGCAAGCCACTGATGAAACTGATACCATGCCAACAATCAGAGCAGACATTTGTTGAAAATATTTTTGCTGTAATTTTTTAATGGCTTGTTTGATAACTACCGCAACATCCTTGATATTTTTTTCGATATAACAATCAATAATACCTTCATTAAAAGCTTCTAAAACAGAATGCTCATGCGCGCGACCCGTTAACAAAATTTTTTTCACCGGTTTATTTTGTATTTTTTCACAAAATTCCAACCCACTCATTCCAGGCATCGCATAATCAACAACGATAACAGAAACTTCTGAAAATCTTTGTGGATTGTAAATTTCAGCATGTATTGTAGCTAAATTTAAATTAACGGTTTGGTTAGTCGCGGGGCAGGCATGGCTATCTAAGTATTCTGTTACACAACGACGGCTTAAATAATCGGGTGATCGATAATCCGTATATAAAGAGTCCAATGCATCATTTGGTGAGTCATACACTTGAAATGCCATGCTGTCTTCCAACTGTAAAGTCAGATTAACTAAGAACTCTCGACTATCATCCACAAAAAATGTGGTACTAGGAAAATAACAGACAGGCATTTCGGGATAATACATTATTTTTAATCCTTCTTGAAAAAATTAACCTTAAAACCACACCTTGAATGATGAGGTTCTGACCGAATGGCTATGTTGAAATATTTCTATGACACTCTCTCCATCAGTGACACTGGAACCATTAAATCAACCGTGCTTCAAAATAGCATAAATTTGTTTTTTTTGATGCATTCAAGATAGCAGTACTTTTTCTGCTAGGTATCCAGTACTCAGAATAGTGCAGGTATTTTTTCCACTATATCCAACATGGTTCTCGCAGAATTTCACATTTTTTATTTGCTTGAAAGAGTATATAGAGTCAAAGTTTATTTCTCGCCCTTTCATGGGAAAGAGTAGGCTATCTAAGACACAGTTTTTTATTAGCAAACTGAGTAGATTTATCGATGTCCCAACATGTATTTTATAAAAATTTATCTTAACTAATTGATTCATTTGGTAAAAGTTAAATTTAGCACAAAATATTCCATTAGCTATTGTATTTGGAGTAGAATCCCCGCCTGGAATGAGTTTGGAAATGGAATTTTCACTGAAGACTCGGGATGGATTTTTAAGAGAGAATGTTAAAGCGAAGGATGTCTAGTTATGAGTTTGCAGTTAGGATTTTTTCCGAAAGACAGAATTACAGAAGAAAGGCTTGAGTCAACAATAGAAACCGTTGGGGTTTCCAAGTCGAACATAATCTCAAGTAAAAAGGAAAGAGACCGTGAGTTGGAAGAATTATTAACGCTTTTTTGTGAGCCTTCGTCAGAGAAGTTGCCTGGTAGTTAATAACAATGATATATGGAAGCGCTGCTATGGAAACATTCAATTCAAGTCTCAACAGCTTGCTAATTTTCAGTGAGTCATTAAATGATTATTACTGGCACGCCTTTCTCTAAAAAAAATCAAGTGCAATCAGCAAAAAGGCCTGTTAAGGGTGGTGTGCTTTTGAAAGAATTACGTGTACGAGAGAAGTTATCTCAAGATGCATTTGCCGGTAGAATTCAAGAGACACAAGCAAATATATCAAGAATGGAGAATGGAAAAAAAACAATTACTAAAAGCGTTGCAAAAAGAATTGCTGAACAGTTTAATGTAGATTATCAAATTTTTTTGAATTGAAATCGCAATATTCTCGGTGGCTTGCCACGGGGAACCTTACGAGGAAAGCCTGAAAACCTTAGGGTTTCAGATCTAAAAGACTATTTACAGATTAATCTCTCGTGGCCTGTCGCGAGATGGTTTGGTTTGAATTATCAATCGAAAGAGCAAATTTCCAATAAGGAATACAAGTTATTTTCAGGTTTTTAACTTCAATGATTTCTTCATGGTCTTCAGTGATGATGTAGGCTTGATAGATTTTCAATTCGTTTGAAGCTTCAACTAATACAGAAATTTCACGCTGTTTTGTTTTTTCATCATTTAGGCTTAGGCATACTTGAAAACAATCAATCGATCCATTGATGCGTTGTGCTATAAAATCAACTTCTTTGCCACTACCAGTTTTGTAATAAAATATATTTTCATACTCTTGTTTACGCAAGTGAATATAAACAGCATTTTCCAGACAAGCACTATATTCCATTTGTTTTCTGATTGAATATGCACGGATAATGCCATGATCAACACAGTAAATTTTACTCGGATTAACTCGTCGTTTCGGAGTCGAAAAATCAAATAGCGGTACTGGGCAAATTAAGTAAGCATCTTCAAAATAACTCAAATAATCGTATAAATTATTTCGAGTTAGAGTTTCACCTCGTGATTTTAGCGTTTGATGTATTTTAGTAACGCTCAAGGGAGCAGCAATATTTTGTAAACAATGAGTCAAAAATAGTTTAACAATATATGGCGTAGCTATATTGTGCCTTTCAATCACGTCTCGAAAAACTGCAGCATGAATATAGGATTGTAATGTTTGATAATGCAGTGTTATTGGTAAACTGAGTATTTCTGGAAAACCACCATAAAGTAAGTAATTAGCACAATGATGTTTGATGACAGAATATTCTTTACGAGTGAGCATCTTAGGCTTGCTTATATCAACTCCATAATGCATGAGATATTCGTTAAATCCCAGAGGAAAGACTTCTTGAGGCAAGCTGCGTCCTCGTAGGCTAGTTGCGATTTCTTTGCTGAGTAATTTTGCTGATGATCCAGTAATAAAGATACTCATTTTTTCTTTATCTAATAATCGGCGAATGAATTTTTCCCAGCCTGGAATATTTTGAATTTCATCGAAATAAAAACTGAGTTTGTCGGAGTAGAGCAGTTGTGGATATAGTTTAAAATATACGTCCAGTAGTGTTTGAAAATCCTCAAGCTGAAAATTCTCAAGACGATCATCTTCAAAATTAACATATAAAAGATTTGTTTTGTCTAAACCAGCGGCTATTTGATCAGCCATATGCTGGAACATGAGGTAAGTTTTTCCGGTTCGTCGCATACCAATGAATACATACGCTTTTCGAATGTCTTTCGGTAAGGCAGGGATGCCCAAAGATCGTTTGATCAATTCTGGAAGTGCTTCACGGTGAAACTCTAAAATAATGTCTCGAAGTATCTCTTTCATATTTGTCTCTGTTAAAAAGCTAATATGATGATAATTTAGCTCTTTAAAAGAGCTAATATTGGGGTATTGGCATAAAGTTTCATATTTATCAATAAGTTAGCATGGCATTCAAGAGCTCTACTTCAATGATTTAAGTAGGCTAAGTTTATTTTTTACTAAAAATGCGACGTAAATTCGTGGAATTTGCGTTGCAAACACTTCTAGCAGCCTAAATATTTTATATGATGAGACTAAAAGACCCCTGTCTTTTCTTTAGCAGATCAATAAAACAGACGGCTCTTTTATTGACTTGTGATATTGAACCAATCTCCTCGATGGGGTTATCAAAATATAGGCATACAAGGCTTGATAATTCATTAATAGATATTATAATAACCGTTATTATTATTAATGACATATAACGGATACTATAATGAACGATATATTTTTAATGCCCCAGGAAGTTGCTAAACATATTGCTGATGCAGCCAGAGAAAAAAGATTATCTCTCAATTTAAGCCAACAAACTTTATCAGAACGTTCGGGTGTTAGCTTCGGTGTAGTAAAGAAATTTGAGCGCACTGGCAAAATTTCTCTTGAGTCTCTCTTAAAGATCGCATTGGTCTTAGGGAGATTAGAAGAATTTTTTTCTTTATTTAAACTAACCACTCCAGAAGAATTGCGTACGCTAGATGACGTTCTTAAACAAAAAACTCGTAAAAGAGGCCGTCAATGATGTCTCGTCAAAATATAAATTTAGTGAATGTAAAATATTCTTATAATAATGAGATTGTGTCTGTAGGTAGATTGGCACTCAAAGAACGGAAAATATTTTTTGAATATTCTCAAAAATTTCTTGAGTTAGGACGCGAATTATCACCATTCAAACTTCCGTTAAAATCTGGTGTGATAGTATGTGAAGATCGTATTTTTGATGGAATTTTTGGTGTTTTTAATGATAGCTTGCCTGATGGGTGGGGGCGTCTTCTTTTAGATAGAAAGTTAATAAATCTGGGTATTAATCCTGACAGCCTAACGCCGCTGGATCGCTTATGTTACGTTGGGCAAGGTGGTATGGGTGCGCTTTTTTACGAACCTGAAATTTCTGATGCTTTACCTATTCAAATGTATAAAGACTTTGATCTGATTGCAGATGAGTGTCATCGATTTCAAGATTATGATGAAAATCAATTTGTTGATGAGTTATTAGTTATGAATGGATCATCAGCAGGATCTCGTCCTAAAATCCTAGTGACTTTAATTAATGATAAAAACGATTTTGAAGTTACAAGTAATCATTTATCAGTGCCAAAGGATGACTGGATAATTAAGTTCAGTTCGTCTTTGGATCCGAAAGATATTGGACCAATTGAGTATGCTTATCATTTGATGGCGGTAAATGCAGGGTTAGACGTTCCAGAAGCCAGGCTTTTTAAATCAAAAAAATGTGCTGGCTATTTCGGATCAAAACGATTTGATCGTATGAATTCTAAATTTTTTCATATGCATACAGTCAGTGGTTTATTGCATGTTGATCACCGCTTCCCAAGTCTTGATTATAAGACAATCATGAAAGCAACATTTTGGCTGACTAAAGATGAAAGAGAATGTGAAAAGCAATTTAGACACGTTGTATTTAACGTTTTGTCTCATAATCGTGACGACCACGCGAAGAATTTTTCATTTTTAATGGATGAAAATGGAGTATGGACTGTATCACCCGCATATGATTTAACTTGTTCATCGGGACCTGCAGGTGAACATTGCACTATGGTCATGGGAGAAGGAAAAAATCCGACATTGGCCCATATTTTAAAACTTGCAGATGTGACTTCTATAAAAAAACAAAGAGCACTAGAAGTCGTCGAGCAAGTTAAGGATGCAATTTTAAATTGGAGAAATTTTGCTGATGAAGCGAAAGTGAGTAAGACGTCTAAGACGCGAGTTCAAATATCTATAGATAGAGTTCTAAAGTATTTTTAGACTTTAATGGTTATCTCCTTAACTCATACCCATGCCTATACCCATACACTATCAAACACATAGAAATTGACACGGTCTTTACCTATCCATAGAATGCCCCCCAAGAAGTTTGTTTAGGAGAAGACATGCTTCATCTCACCATACAAGACATTTCAGATCTATTTTCAAAGTTCGAAGGGGACAATAACGTACTTTGGATACGCGATATCACTTATAAAAAACAATTATACATTAGCGAGAATTACCAAAAATTATTTGGTCAAACTTGTGAGTCACTGTATGAATACCCAGAGTCTTGGTCAGAACGAGTCGTTAATCTGGAATTATCTTCTTCAGACATTAAGCTAGTACGAAAAGAAAGTGGAATTTGTGTCCCATACTCAGTTATCAGTGATTCAGGAGAAGCATATTCAGTACAAGATAAAAGCTTTATCGTCTACGATAAAAGCGGCGTAGAGCAAGTGGCCGTTATTGGTATAGCAAATTGTACCCGAGTGAATGATTTCTCTAATA
>JAFEDO010000004.1 GCA_018241565.1 Pseudomonadota bacterium | reverse complement strand
GTAAATGATGATCAGTCACTAAGACTTGTATTCCTTTTTGATTGGCTGCATCAACACCGGCATTACTAGCAATCCCATTATCCACCGTGATAATTAAATCTGGTTTTAATGTTACAGCAACTTCGACTATTTCTGGCGTTAATCCATAACCATATTCAAAACGATTAGGCACTAAAAATTCGACGTATTGTGCACCTAATGTTTTTAAAGCACTGACGGCTAATGCACTACTCGTTGCGCCATCCGCATCAAAATCACCGATGATTAAAATGTTTTTTTGTAACACAAGTGCTTCTGTTAGTACTTCTGCTGCACGCTCAATGCCTAGTAATGAAATATAAGGATGTAAATGCTTTAATTCATATTCTAAATCATGATTTGATTGAATACCGCGTGCCGCATAAACACGCTGAAGAATGGGGTGAGTATCTTGAAGTTCAATCGACGTTGTTATTCTTCTTTTAATTTTTAATTTCATTGATATCTACTCCCGGTATACTTTTGCGCGAACTTGTCATCCTGAACGTGAACACTGTCATCCTGAGCGTCAGCGAAGGATCTCAGCGATATCACGAGATCCTTCGCTGACGCTCAGGATGACAAGCTCATTCAGGACAACAAATTCTATTTCCATAACCACAAAGCCGTTATTTGTGGTTTTCCTTCACTGACTCTCTTTTGATTAATCGGATGATGGTATAAAAACATTTGTAACTCAGTAAATAATTTTTGCCACTCTATACTTCCTAAAGCAAATAATGCACGAATATCTTGACCAGATAATTTATGTGGTGAACCCAAATTCACATGCAACGGTTTTTTCGACTGTAAATACCAATCATAAAGATCAACCACATGCAATTGCATGTCTTCTGGTTTTAAATAATCATTTAAGGACTTTACCAACTCGTCCACTTCTGGTTGTGTGAATTTTAAATGCTGAGTACCTATGAAATAAGCCGTTTTATGATCTAGATGCAACTCCACTGGTGTGACACGTATCCAATATCCTTCTTTAAAAGGTAGATTTGGCCTTTTATGTGGAATGAATTTCTCAATCAATTTTTTGAAAACTTTCACCATAACCTCTATTATCCTCACCCAGGAAAAACATGCTGAAAAATTAGGCAGCATTATACGGGATAATCCTTATCAGAGGAATTCTTATGCAAATCAGTCTTGATACGACTTCAGGCAATCAAATTAAAAGCTATTCGCCGGGGAAAATCCAAATTAATGAGTCATTTTATGAAAACAATATCATTTTGACACCAACTCAAATCATTCCTTGGTCTATTGCCTCATTCGACCAATTTCGAGAAGAACATTTAAATGAACTCATGGCGCTCAATCCTACCGTTATTATCCTTGGTACTGGTCATCAGCAACATTGGCTTTCTCAAAAATTGATTGCGATGACGTACGAAAAAAATATTGGTATTGAAATCATGATGACGGATGCCGCTTGTCGAACCTATAATGTTTTATTATCTGAAAAAAGAAATGTTGTTGCGGGATTAATTGTTTAATAAGGAGATGCCCCCACCCTAACCTCCCCCTTCGTCCGGGAGAGGGTCAGGGTGGGCGGAAATAGTTACAAAAGGAGAGACATATGCCGAACATACTTCAATATCTTTCTGGATTTGGCAATCATTTCTCAACAGAAGCTATAAGTGGCGCATTGCCGAAAGGACAAAACTCTCCACAAAAAGTGCCTTATGATCTATACGCGGAACAACTCAGTGGCAGTGCTTTTACTGCACCTCGTCACCATAATTTAAAATGCTGGTTATACCGTATAAGACCTTCTGTGCTTCATCATGAATTTAAGCCATTCACTGCTGACAAGTATTTTACGATCGATATTCATCATCCCGTTGCGCCTAATCAATTGCGTTGGGATCCCATACCATTTCCTAAAAAATCTCTCAATTTCATCGATGGATTAACTACATTTGCTGTGAATGGTGATTTACGATTACGACAGGGAGCGGCTATTCATCTCTACTCTATGAATGCATCGATGAAAGATACATTTTTTTATAATGCAGATGGAGAATTTTTAATTGTCCCGCAAGAAGGCGAATTACGATTTAAAACTGAGTGTGGGATCTTAGATGTAACACCCTCTGATATTATTGTCATTCCGCGCGGTATTAAATTTCAAGTAGAGTTACGAAGCAAACAAGCACGCGGATATATTTGTGAAAATTACGGCTCACCATTTCGATTACCTGAATTAGGTGTTATTGGTGCCAATGGACTTGCAAACACGAGAGATTTTCAATACCCAACTGCTTGGTATGAAAAAAAATCGGGCGATTATCAATTAATAGCGAAATTTCATGGATCACTTTGGCAAGCCAAGATAAAACATTCTCCGCTTGATGTCGTTGCGTGGCATGGAAATTACGCCCCTTACAAATATTCATTAAAATTATTTAATACGATTAACACGGTGAGTTTTGATCACATTGATCCTTCCATTTTTACGGTATTAACTTCCCCATCCAATACACCTGGTGTGGCTAATGTTGATTTCGTGATTTTTCCTGAGCGATGGATGGTAGCAGAACATACATTCCGTCCACCCTACTTTCATCGTAATATGATGAGTGAATTCATGGGATTAATTTATGGGCCCTACGATGCCAAAGAAGAAGGTTTTTTACCCGGTGGATGCAGTTTACATAATTGCATGTCTGCACATGGACCCGATAAAGAAGCCTATGAAAAAGCAGTGAATAATCCATTAAAACCCGCTCGGTATGATGGCAATTTAGCGATTATGTTTGAAAGTAGTTTAGTATGGCAACCAACAGCGTTTGCATGGAATGCGAATTTTCGTCAAAAAAATTATTTAGAATCTTGGCAGGGGTTAGAAGCGAAGTTTAGTGATACACAAAAGTAAATGAGATCTCTTGTATTAGATTGTCATCCCAGCCAAGCGCTGCGGAAAAGACACTGGATCCCGGCTCTCGTGTTGCAACAGCTCAACACTCGGCCGGGACGACAACCGCAAGATTTCAGCGCGCGAGCCGGGATCCAGCGACGTTAAATTTTATTAAATACCACAATTATAAATACTCTGAAAAC
Source organism: Pseudomonadota bacterium (assembly GCA_018241565.1). Taxonomy (GTDB): domain Bacteria; phylum Pseudomonadota; class Gammaproteobacteria; order JAFEDO01; family JAFEDO01; genus JAFEDO01. Next base: position 1,548 of record JAFEDO010000004.1, on the reverse strand, counting down.
GTTGGTAAATCATCCGTAAAAATTGCATCGACCCCTTCTGAAAATAATTTCTTTCCAGAAGCTAAATTGTTTATCGTATAACTGAGTACATATCGTCCGGTCGATTTAATGGCGTGAATTAAATCCGCATTTAGGTTTTTTTCGCACACATGAACCGATATTGCATTCAATTCTTCCGCTAATTTTTTCCAATCAAAATTAATTTCTGTACATACGATCCCAATAGGCACATGAGGATCGAGGCTTCTTGCAACTCTTAACGATTCAATAGAAAAACTAGAAATTAATGGCTTAGGCGCAGTCTTAGGCCATAGTTTATGTATAGTCTCCATAACAACCAGTGCGGTTTTGTTGTCTTGTCCAGGGTAAGGTTTAATTTCTACATTAGGTATTAATTCCAAATCAATAAGACACTTTAGCATCTCAGAAAATCCTGGGATTTTTTCTTTTTTATATTCCGATGAAAACCAACTACCTGCGTCTAATTTTAAAATTTCTTTGTAAGTAGTCTCTCCGACTTCGCCAACACCATTGGTTGTACGATCTAAACGTGTATCGTGAATAACGATGGCTTCACCATCCACCGTTAACATCACATCGAACTCTACCCACTCTGCACCTAATGCTTTCGCTTTTTGCATCGCTGCTAAAGTATTTTCTGGCGCAAGAGATCGCGCACCACGATGCGCGATAATGGGTGAGAGTTGAATGATTGAATCCATCATGACAGCAGTATTTATTTCGTCTTTTGTTCTATTGCAACAGGCGTTGTCGCGAGATAAACCGTTGCAGTCATTTTAATTTGATTACTCACAACAATGGGTTCAGCAGCAGCCGGTTCAGCCATCGTTCTGACCATATTTAATCCCACAGGACCTCCTCGCGGTGCCCCATAATAAATAGGAAGAAAATTAATCGTATGAATCGTAAATGCTTGCTGAGGATAAGCCGTATTTAATCGCGCTAATTCTTGTTTGATTTTTTCATACAAAGCCACACGCAATTGTGATTTTGCTTGTTCCATTTCATCCAAGCTTGGCGTGTAATCTACATTAGAAATCTGATAAGTTGCTCCTGCTTGACTAACGGACTTGGCTTTCTCTCGTAGATTATCTAATTGAGCAGCAGGCACTCTTGCCTCTGCATCCACAGCTAAATGTTCCAAACCCGAACTATCTTGAGAACGATCAAAACGGGTAATATGCCATTCCACTTCCGCGATTTTACCCAAATGAGCCAAAATTTCTTGTCTTACTTTTTCTAGTCCTGCTTGGGTTTGAGTTGCATTAACGGTCACATTTACTTTAGCTGAATCTGTTTTTACCCATTGCTCCCCAGTCACTTGAAACATGACTTGATTCGTATAGTCAAAAGCATAACTGGTCGTAAATGCACAGATGCTAATCAATATACCCATGAGCATAAAAAATTTTGCGTAGATTTTTCCTTTCATGATTTTTTCCTTTTTGGCTATACTGCGTGGCCTAACCCCTTCGGGGAAAATATGGTAAAAGAACTTTTCTATTGTAGCCCGGGTAAGCGTTAAGC
>JAFEDO010000049.1 GCA_018241565.1 Pseudomonadota bacterium | reverse complement strand
ATCTACAGGAAATTTAAGTGTTACTGCCAATCCTATCCCTTTGTGTTCATTCGTTGTAAATGGTATTTCATTTTCTTGCTTTGGCTTCGAAGGCAAATAAGATTCTAAGAAAGTTATCAATGCACCACGGTTATTATTAGAGCCATTAGAAATATCCATTACTTTACTTTTTTCGCTCTCTATTCTGTCAGCAATTTGGATTTCAGCATCTTCAGCTGATAAGCTTAAATCGAATGACTCAAACAGGATTAACGCTTCAAAAGATTGGTTAAATTTCTCATCCTTGAAAAAAATTTTTGCAATTGGTAAATCATAAAACTCTTCTGGTGGAACTTGACGGTCTTCGAGAATATTAATGACTTTTTTAATCAAATCTTCTAACGCTAAATACCCATCCCCGCGTTCTGCACTGAGTGTTTGCTCCCAATGATCATTGATATACTTGGTTGCCTTTTCTATTTTTTCAGCAATTTCACTTTTTGTTTGTCTATCCGTTGAAAAATGTTTAACTTCGTTAATTATCATACCTTTTAATGAAAACATAAATGCTCCTTGTATTTTTTGTTCTTTGTTGAAGATACATACTTCTTACTTCTAAAACCAAAAAACTCGCACTTTAACAGATTATCTACGTCCTTAACTCTCATAACGAGAACTTATACAAACTTCAGAATAGTGCCACCGTTCATAAAACTCAATTTGACAGGATCACTAATCAAATAAAACATAGAAATTTTTCATCGATGCAGCACACTGTCTCATTTTTTCAAACGCTTTCAACAGTTACCGCTCGATAAATGCTACAACATGTCAACCAACAGGATTCCTCCGTTATCTTGGCATATCGCTCCCCTAGTTTTTTATTTGAACTTATGACCAACCAAAGGGTCTTTTTCTATAGCTGAAACTTCACTATTAGGAGTGGCTGAAGCCAACTCCGTTTTTGCTATCTTGTCCACAGGAACTCTAGATTCTGCTTTGGGCCCATTTTTATGTTGTGCAGAAAATAAAGATATCCCAGGAGCTTGAAACAGACTTCTAACTGACGCCGCAGGCAACACTACCTTTGACTCTGCGGCCATTACCGAGGGCAAAACTGTAAGTATCGGTAGTTCAATGGACCGTTTCTTCTCCAAATAAGGATGACATTCAAATGATGGTCCCATAACACGGTCTGCATCCCCAGGAACGGGCATTTTCATGAGATCTTGTGCTATTAATTGTAAATTGCGCATAATTCCAATTGCAGAATTTATTTCTTTCGGATATCCATTAAACACTGAATGCAAACTATTCAGCAGGCGCGCGTACATTTCATTGAATCGATTGGATAAATTTTTTTCTTTTGGATGTCCATCCAACACGATAGGCCCAGTTTGTACTGCCATCGGATAAATACCCGCTTCATCAAAATGAATCTCTTCAGTAGTAAATTCGTACGCGCAGGTACCATCAGGTTTATAGCGAGCTCTGATTGCTTTACCATGAAGAACTTCCCAAAAACGATAATAATGCGCCAGAGTCTCAGCTTCTGCGGCGGGATTAGCTTTTGAAACCCCTTCTCCTTGAGTAATAATTTTATCTATAGCAAGTAACGCCGTTTTAAAATTCTCTACTACAATATTATCACGAGTTCCTTGCCAATCAGTTAATTGCCTACTTCTATCTCCGGAAAATACCTTATCCTCCCCGTACGTTTCGCACAAACGCCTTAAGGCAATTTTAATGCCAGTATAAAATTCTCCAATAGTAAAACGACTTTCGTTGCTAGTTGACGCATCTAAATCCACACCGGAAGGATCTTTAATAGTTGCTATTTCCTCGGGGGCTTCAATTCGCATGAAAATTTCTTTAATCCGCTGCTTGCTCAAAGGTCCTAATGTGATATTTAAGCCACCATTAATTCCGTGCGGCAACTCTCCGGGATAATTGGGAATGTAATCCGGATCATTGAGCTTAGGAGTCCCACCTACCGCGTTAAGTATATTGCAAACTAATGCCACATGTAACATTTCTTCCATTACAATACTTCGTAAAATGGCAGCCACTTCTTGGTTATATCCTGGCTTAATGGAGTAAAGTGCACAAAGGTATGGTGGAATAGTAGATAACTCTAATGAGATTGCATCTTGTAAAACAATTCTTAACTGCTCAATGGTTGTAATTGCACTTTCGTGAGTATTACTCACTATGTTATACACAGGGTTGTCCAACCACTTTCGGATCATTGCTCTCTTATTACGAGATAAATCTCGTGTTACTGGCATATAATGAGGATCTTCCTCTAATGTATCCGCACTAAATGCGACTTTTAGACTGTCTAAGTTTGTCGTCACACTTTCATAACTTGCAAGATTAAACATTCTCTGCATGATGGGATACAAGTTGGCATACTGCCTAAAAATAGGCTCTACATTGGCTACCCATGTTGGAACTTCAGGTATCTCATATTTATCCCAAACCAGCACATTAATTACGTCGGATTGATTTCGATAGTCGGCAGGGATTTTTGACATACCATCGATTAGAGTATAAGTTACTTGGTATATTTGACCGTCGATAAATTCACGCGGATGTTTGGGATCTCCACCTATCAAGTCAAAGCAAGCTGCACCATCTTTGTTTGTTTTTACCATTCCATTTTCCAAACCACCTAGTATCAAACCTTCAGCAGTGGGATTTCCTTGACTCAGTGCAACATGGATATCAGCATTCTCAACCGGTTGTCCAAAGCGCGTTACAAACAATTTTACTGATTCTCTGTCATTCATATTGAGGCGATAAACAAACTTTTCTGCCTTAATTGAATAGCCAGCAAGAGCACCTTGATAATATTCTGAGATGACAATTTTCCTATTCTCATCTACGATTGTTAGTACAGAGGATGACAATAACTGTATCTGCTCCTCACTCAGTGAGATTGTAAAAATACCGGCTGTTTTCTCGTACCAGCCATCGGTTGAATACGGTATCTTATCACTCAAAACTACCATTTCCTGGTTATGAATTAATGCAACGTACAACGCCCCTACATCCGCTAATGCCCCACCAGGAGACGTAGTCTGAAAACTATTTGCCAGATCAAGCATCAATCGTTTATTGAAAAGGCGCGCATAACATCGATTAAAATTTTTTCCACTATCACCCTTTACCATAAGCGCACGCCCAAGAGAAAAGGAATAAGGTAAAGTATCGGAGTAAGCTCCAATTGTTCCCACTACTCGACCGCTTGTAAAATCTTGTGCCGCACTATCCGAAACATAACCATCTACACTAAAGCGAATAGATAATTTAGACATTCCATAAAGTTCTTTTAGTACTTTCGATGATATGGCATCGGCAGATACCTTCCACTCTACTTCCTCTAAAATAGAATGATAGAATGAACCATAATATGGGTTACCACGTTTATCTGTTGCCACTTTTTTCCAAATATCTTGGAAGGAAGTCGTTTTATAATTGCCCGAAAAAACAGTTTGCTGCATCGAGTTCACCAATCTAACTTTGAAGCCCCATATTTGCGAAGCCATTTGCTGATCAGGATCAAGATCAACTATTTTTCCTTCAGTTCTGCTATTGCCGGGAACAATCTTGTATCCTACTACTTCATCTCGATCGGTGATATTCCCCTCCTGATCACAGGCATTTGTTATTACAGAATTTTCAAAACTCCATCTTCCCGTCCCATAAGGATTCCACCCTGCTACGTTGATCTCAATTTTTTGACCATTAGGAAGAGTTTTTTCTGCTTTGGCATCTGTTACTTGTTTCTTAAACTCTTCCACACTAAGTGTCGCAGCTAATTTAAAGCAATCAGAGTAATCATTATTGTTAATCGTACTGGGATCCGCAATAAAACGCCCAGCGAAATGGATCCTCGGCCCTGTTAAATAATCCTGATTTTCTTTCATAAAATTAATCTCCTTACTAACAGATAATTAATAAAACTTTCAGTCAATGATTCGATATCTAGACCTAACTCAATATGAGCTTGTTGATAAATAACACGAAACTTCGTATTTAAGAGATTAATCCATTGTACTGCTCGTTTCTTATAGAACTCTGGTAAAATTAACATTGAAGCGCTATATAGGCTCTTAGACATGAAAATGAGGTAATACACTGGCGACCGCGGACGATTCTTAAAGCAGATATTTATCAGCCCAGAGAATTTTTTGTGAAACAGCACACTTCTCCGAAGAAATACTAAAAAACCACCGAAGGATCTAGGGGACAACAGATTTCCCAGATTTAAGACGAATAGAACCATCGCGGTACCTCCTTGTCATCATCACTAAAAAAATAAAATCTTTTTATTTTCTAATCAAAAACTACTGTTACGTCATCTACTGCTTTAACACGCATTATATAAAATCTGATATAATCCCATGCTAGTACTGACTTTTCTAAAATGCAACTCATTTTTTCCTGAAAATTCCCCATTAATCTGCTTGTCATATATGCTCAAATATTTTTCAAAAATTCCCGGCAAATAATTTTTATTTTCTCTTGGTGGTGTTTTGTGTTTTTCCGTCACTGTAAAAAACAAAATTACTGCCTGTAAGATATCTACCTAATATTGTAATAAACCACAATTTGGCTCACGACCGGTCAAAAACCAAATCGCTCTGATTTGGGCCATTACACTTCAGATATGATTTATTTTAAATCCATTTTTTTTGGATATTAGTGATAATCTCGCTTATCATTAGTATTTGTACGGTTCTAAACTAATCACCAAAAAGACTATTTATATCAATTGCTTGTGAAATTAATTTATCCGAATATTTATTTTTCTTAATACCGTTTGTTGCGATGATGACAATAAATATTTGCTTTGTTGTGCGAGTGACCCGTTTAAATACTTCAATTTTCTGTCTAAGCTTATCAGCATATTCTTTCGTGATTACAAAGGGCTTATCACTGTATTTGATTTCACATAATGTGATTGAATCATCATCGCGATCGAACAATAGATCAATTTGTGCACCTTGATCATCCGTTCCCTTTCTAGGAACATATCGCCAAGTACAAGGGATCGCAGTTGGACTAAGAGAAAGAGCTTTCGTGATTTGTGGTAAGTGTTCATAACAAATAGATTCAAAAGCCAATCCTGCCCAACTATTCCAAGAGGGTTTTACTTTTAATTTGTCCCAGTAGCCATCTAATAGGCTTTTTTTAAGCAAAGTACTTTTAACGGGTTCTATCCAGTAAAAATAAAATAAAGAATACTCATCGATAATTCTGTAATAAATACCCCTAGCTTTATGCAAGTGCGGCTTAAAATTCATAATAAAGCTAGTATCTTGTAATGCCCCAAGTTTCTGCATACCACCCTTTCCTTGCATGGACTTCCCCATTTTCTTTAACAAATCTTCTTGTCCAATCCCATATCGATGCATTGCAATTTCTCTTACTATTTCGATATACATACTTGATTCGTCAAATAGTGAAGAAAATAGATTATTAAACTCATCCAATAAAAAGCTTTTTTGTTTAAAAGCTAATTTTTCTATTAATTGTGTTGCTGATAAGCTCTTCTCAAGTTTGCTAAGATAATAAGGAATACCCCCCATGACCATAAATAACTGCACGATTTGCATGTTATTCAAGTTGATGGACATACTTTTCAGAAATCGCTTTGTTTGAGATAATTTAAATGGCTCAAGGTAAATATTTCTTGTTAATCGATTATGTAACCCTCCTTTATTATTTACAATTTTCTCTATGATCCAAGATGCAGAAGAACCGCAGATAATGAGTTTTACTCTGTTATCCTTAGACCAGTGTTGGTTCCAATAATAATCAAGATTTTGCAACAATCTTGAATTTTTAGTTGCCATCCATGGAAATTCATCAAAGAATAAAACGATTTTTTTGTTATTCTCGGCATCCTTGATAGCGTTTGTTAGTAGCTCAAATGTTTCGTCCCAATTTTTACCAGGTACCAATCGCGCACGCTTATAAAAAATTTCTCCGATTTGCTTCGTAAAATGACCGATTTGCTCTTTTAAGGTTGCATCTTTTGCTCCTGTCACATCAAAAAATATAGCATCTTTATCTTCAAAAAATTTTCTAATTAAGAAAGTTTTGCCGACACGTCTTCTACCGTATATGGCAAGAAATTCAGGAGCCTTAGAAGTTAAAAATTTCTTTAATGTATCGAATTCCGCTTCTCTACCTATCACAATGTTCGCCATGGTACCCTCTATATTTGTCCTTCACTTTGGAATAGTAGCTCAAAGTGAAGGACAATACAACGATCATCTTTCTTGTTCTTCACCCTGAGAAATATTGTAAAGTGAAGGATAAAATTAAATCCTGAGGTTACCTACAATTAAGTCTATTTTTGGCGAATTTTACAAAAACCGTTTTTTGTAAAAAAATCGGACACTTGCTTCTTAAACTTCCAGTCATAAAAGTTATCGGAACTAATAAATGGTTTGCGAGAAGTCTATTCACCTATACTTACGCACTTGCATACCTAACATTAACATATGGGGTATTATGTCTTTTATTTTCGATATGTGGTTTTATAACTAT
>JAFEDO010000048.1 GCA_018241565.1 Pseudomonadota bacterium | reverse complement strand
TGAAAGAAGTCGCGAATGCTTGCGGTGTTGTGGGTGCTTGGTTTTCCGATTTATGGTTTTATTTATTTGGATATCTCGCTTATCTATTTCCCGTATTACTTTTATATAGTGCGTGGATGTTCTTTAAAGACAACGAACCTCTACCGGACAATTATTTATTTTTAATTATTCGTTTTTCAGGATTCTTTTTGTTAATCGCATCGGGTTGCGGATTAGTGAGTTTAGAGCTCGGTCAAATCCATACTAAATTACCCTTTACAACAGGCGGTATATTAGGTGACGTGGTTGCCAATAGTTTAATTAGTATATTTAATCCTTTAGGTACTACAGTTTTGTTATTTGCATTATTACTCACAGGTATCACTTTATTTAGTGGCATGTCATGGTTAGTATTCGTCGATGGTGTCGGACGAATTTTAATGGATCTCTTCAGTTTCGTTCCCAATATACTCACAAATTTGAAAGAGGCCATTCAAGAAAGATTATGGAGGCAATCACAAAAAGCTGAAATCAAACGCACAGAGAAAGCCTATTCTACAAAAACCAAAACTAAATCCAAAACTAAAGCAGAACCCACATTAGAAACCAAACCCAAAATTTCTCCTAAGATTGAAAAAATTGAACCGAGTATTCGTTATGAAAAAGAACGACAAGCACCGCTTTTTGATGCACCTGTCGATGGTTCATTGCCACCTTTATCCTTATTAGATCCACCGGACAATACACAAAAAATTGGTTACACCACCACGAAGTTAGAAGAAATGTCGAGAGAAGTAGAGCAGCGCTTGATGGATTTCGGAGTAGAAGTTCAAGTCGTGGCTGTTCATCCAGGACCAGTGATTACTCGCTTTGAAATTGAATTAGCACCAGGCATAAAAGTTAGTCGAATTACAGGGCTTGCTAAAGACTTAGCTCGGGCACTTTCTGTGACGAGTGTTCGAGTCGTAGAAGTCATTCCAGGTAAATCAGTAGTTGGTATTGAATTACCTAATGAAGAGCGAGAAATGGTTCGACTCAGCGAAGTATTAGCATCGCAACAATATGATCAAGCACGTTCTCCATTAAGCTTAGCGTTAGGAAAAGATATTGGTGGTCATCCAGTGATTGTGGATGTCGCAAAGATGCCGCATTTATTAGTTGCAGGAACAACGGGTTCTGGAAAATCGGTTGCTGTGAACGCCATGTTGTTAAGTATTTTATATAAAGCAAACCCATCACAAGTCCGCATGATTTTAATTGATCCTAAAATGTTAGAACTTTCTGTCTATGAAGGTGTTCCTCATTTGTTAACACCAGTTGTCACTGATATGAATCAAGCGGCGAATGCGCTACGCTGGTGTGTGACTGAAATGGAAAGACGTTACCGATTAATGGCTTCCTTAGGTGTGCGTAATCTTTCTGGATATAACACCAAAGTATCAGATGCTGAAAAAGCAAAATCACCTTTATTAGATCCTCTTTGGAAATCTAAAGATGGAGAAGAACCTGCTTATTTAACGGCGTTACCACAAATATTAGTGGTCATCGACGAATTTGCCGACATGATGATGGTCGTTGGCAAAAAGGTCGAACAATTAATTGCACGTATTGCTCAGAAAGCACGAGCGGCTGGGATCCATTTAATACTAGCGACTCAACGACCGTCAGTGGATGTCATCACAGGTTTAATCAAAGCAAACGTGCCAACTCGAGTTGCTTTCCAAGTATCTTCAAAAATTGATTCTCGAACTATTCTGGATCAATCAGGTGCAGAGACTCTGCTTGGACATGGGGATATGCTGTACCTACCACCCGGAACCAGTAGCCCTGTTCGTGTTCATGGTGCATATGTTGCTGATCATGAAGTCCATAAAGTCGTACAAGATTGGAAACGTCGCGGAGAACCTGTTTACATGACAGATATTTTAGAAGGCCCCGACAGTAGTGACAGTCCTTTATTAGCGGGCATGGATTTTGAAGCCGATGCAGAATCTGATCCTTTATACGATCAAGTCGTTCACCTAGTAACGCAAACTAGAAAAGTTTCTATCTCAAGTATTCAACGTCGTTTCAAAATTGGTTTCAATCGTGCAGCCCGTTTAGTTGATCAAATGGAAGCAGCCGGTGTTGTTTCATCAACCGACACGAGCGGCGCTCGAGAAGTGATTGCCCCAGAACCTGTGGAGTAAAAGATTCATGATGTTTTCCAAGCAATTGTTTATCCTGTCATCCCGGCCGAGTGTTGAGCTTTTGCAACACGAGAGCCGGGATCCAGTGTCGTTTTTTCTCCGTACCATCATTACAATCATTTCCCTATTCATTTACTCAAACGCATTTGCTGTTACACCCACACAAGCATTGGAACAAAACCTATCCCAACTACATTCCATGCAAGCGAATTTCACGCAAGTCGTGACCAATGCGCGTGGCCATGTCCTACAAAAAAGTTCAGGTGAAATGGCTTTACTACGTCCCGGAAAATTTCGCTGGGTTTCCAATAGTCCCACGCGACAATTAATCGTCGCCGATGGAAAAAAACTTTGGATTTTTGATAAAGACTTAGAACAAGTGACCGTAAAGCCTCTCAGCAAATCATTAGACAATTCTCCAGGCATGTTTTTGAGTAATTCTCCAGATAATCTTTCTGAATATTACAATGTCACGAGCGAAAAAAATCCTAATAACTTTTTAATTACACCCAAAGCTGAAGATGCTCAATTTACTTCTATTGAATTGCAATACTCAAATAATGAATTAGTGTTTATGCAATTACATGATCAATTAGGACAAACGACAAAATTAGCGTTTACGCACATCAAAGTGAATAGTGAATTGAATCCTAAATTATTTATGTTTCATCCTCCTAAAGGAGTCGATGTTGTAGCTGGGGATTAGTGGGCTTTTAATCCTCGCTATATTACCCTAAACGTGAACAGTGTCATCCTGAGCGTCAGCGAAGGATCTCAGCGTTAATCTTGAGATCCTTCGGCTTCGCTCAGGATCTGATGCATCCCCACGAATTATAGAGGGTAAAGAGCAGTAGTGCATTGATTTTATTGAGTCCGCATGATCAAATGAAGATTCTTCATAGAGACCATGGGGAGAAAAAC
>JAFEDO010000047.1 GCA_018241565.1 Pseudomonadota bacterium | reverse complement strand
CTTTTTTCGCTTCTACTTTTGTCACTTTAGTTTCTAATAGTATTTTTTCATATTTTTTACTAATACGTTGATGTAACGGTTTAACGATATCTTTATCAGCGCCAGGCATTAATTGATCCATAAACTCTACGACCGTGATTTTTGCACCGAGTGCGTGATAAACCGTTGCCATTTCTAATCCGATAATACCGCCGCCAATCACTAACATTTCAGCATTTGTATTACGAAGTTCTAAAGCACCCGTAGAAGAAAAAATACGAGGATCTTCGGGAATAAAAGGTAATTTTACGGCTTCAGATCCCGCGGCAATAATGGCATATTCAAATTCGATTGTAGTCTTACCTTCTGGACCATCCACAACTAAAGAGTGAGAAGAAGCAAATTGCCCCACACCAGTCACTACTTGCACTTTTCGTTGTTTAGCGAGCATCTTTAATCCGCCCGTTAATTTACCAACAACGCTGTTTTTCCAATCCACTAATTTTTTAGGTTCAACTTTTGGCTCACTAAATTGTATGCCGTGATCTTTCATGTGATTTGCTTCGTCTATCACTTTCGCTGCGTGTAATAAAGCTTTTGAAGGTATGCAACCCACATTCAAACAAACGCCGCCGAGCGTAGAGAAACGTTCAACCAATACTGTTTCTAATCCTAAATCTGCTGCACGAAATGCAGCGGTGTATCCACCAGGGCCTGAACCTAAAACAACAACTTTGGTTTTAATGTGATTTGACATGATTACCTCTTTTAATATTTACACCGAGATCCTTCGCTGCGCTCAGGATGACAAGCTCGCTATACATAACGGGTGTGTCATCCTGAGCGCAGCGAAGGATCTCATGGTTAATAATATGATCCAGATTTACAATAAAGTTTTTATATCACTCAAACAAGACGACAAATGCGTAATAAATCGTGCACCATCAGCACCATCAATAACTCGATGATCATAAGAAAGCGACAACGGTAGCATTAATCTTGGCACAAATTTTCCCTCTGCATACACAGGTTTCATACTCGAACGTGAAACACCGAGAATGGCAACTTCAGGTTGATTCACAATGGGCGTAAACGCCGTACCACCAATGCCACCTAAACTAGAAATAGTAAAACAACCGCCTTGCATTTCCTTCGGTGTTAATCCTTTCGTTTTTGCTCGTTGACTGATCTCGCCTAATTCTTTCGCTAAATCAAACACTGTTTTCTTATCGACATCACGAATGACGGGAACTACTAAACCATTGGGTGTATCCACTGCAACACCGATATGGTAGTACTGCTTTAGAATTAAATTTTCTCCACTCGGGTCCAATGATGCATTAAAAGCAGGAAATTGTTTTAAACTCGCAACAACCGCTCGCATGATGAAAACTAACGGTGTTAATTTAAATCCTTGCGCTTCTGCTTCTCCCTTCTTTTCCTTTCTATATTCTTCCATCGCTGTAATATCTACTTCATCAAACTGTGTCACATGCGGAATGCTCACCCAACTACGATGTACATTTCTCGCTGTTAATTTTTTGATTTTATTTAAAGGTTGTGTCGTGATTGTCCCAAATAAAGAAAAATCAATCGCCGGCATCGGTGCAACCGCTATGCCACCACTTTGCTGCATGCCTGATAATTTTGCTTTGACATAAGATTGAATATCTTCTTTAACAATACGATTTTTACGCCCTGATCCTTTCACTTGAGTCAAATCAACCCCAAGCTCTCTCGCGAAACGTCTGACGGCAGGTCCAGCGTAAGCTGCTGCTTGGTTAGGAAGAGAAGTAGAAATACCCCCCTCCCTAGCCCTCCCCCCGGGTACAGGGGGAGGGAATGCTTCAACTCTAGAAACAGAAGCAGCTGGAACTGAAGGTGATGGCTTCGAAGATTCAGATTGACCAGAAGATGAAACAGCCATCGTAACGATTAATGTATTTTGAGAAACTTTGTCACCGACTTTGACATGCACTTCTTTGACTTCACCCACATAAGGAGAAGGCACTTCCATCGTTGCCTTTTCACCTTCTAAAGTAATCAGTGAACTGTCTTTTTCTATGTGATCACCGGGTTTTACTAATACTTCGATAACATCTACTTCAGGTGCATTGCCAATATCGGGGACTAAAACTGGTTTTAATTCGATAGTAGGTTCAGCAGATTTTTCTGGTTTAACAGAAGCTTTTTCTTCAGAAGATGTAGCATTTGATTCATCGGTCAATATTAAAATTAAATCTCCCTCTGAAACTTTGTCACCCACTTTGACTGATAATGATTGAATAATACCCGCGCGCGGAGAAGGCACTTCCATCGTTGCTTTTTCACCCTCTAAGGTAATCAACGAAGTGTCTTTTTCGACATGATCCCCTGGCTTTACCAAGATTTCGATCACATCAACGGCTGTCGTACTTCCAATATCTGGAACACGAATTTCATGCTGATTAGACATGCACTATCCTCAAATTAAAACAGGGTTAGGTTTTTCTGGATCAATATTATGTTTCTTCATGAACTCAACAACGGCATCTACAGAAATTTTCTGTTCGTCAGCTAATGTTTTCAATGCAGCTAACGCAATAAATTTCGCATCGACTTCAAAGAAGTGTCGTAATTTTTCACGTGTATCACTACGACCATATCCATCCGTTCCTAAATTCACATAACGTCCTGGCACAAAAGCTCTTATCCCATCGGTATACGTTCTAATATAATCCGTTGCTGCAATCACTGGGCCAACACGATTTTCTAAACATTGTGTCACATAACTTTTCTTCGCTTTGGCTTTTGGATGCATGAGATTTTCTCTTTCAATCTCTAATGCTTCACGACGTAATTCATTAAAACTAGTCACGCTCCAAATGTCTGCACTCACACCATAATCTTTTTCTAATAAATCAGCTGCAGCTAATACTTCACGGAAGATAGTGCCTGATCCCAATAACTGAATCTTTAATTTAGATTTGCTGGAACCTTCACGGAATAAATACATCCCTTTCAAAATGCCTTCTTCAGCATCTTTAGGTATATCAGGATGCACGTAATTTTCATTCATCACAGTAATGTAATAATAAATATTTTCATTATTGTGATACATACGTTGCAAGCCATCTTGAATAATAACCGCTAATTCATATCCATAAGTGGGATCATACGTGCGGCAGTTAGGAATCGTAGAAGCTAACACATGGCTATGACCATCTTGGTGCTGTAACCCTTCACCTGCTAGCGTCGTTCTACCGGCAGTGCCTCCTAACAAAAATCCACGCACACCCATATCACCCGCTGCCCACGCTAAATCTCCAATACGTTGGAAACCAAACATAGAGTAGTAAATGAAAAATGGAATCATCGCAAAGTGGTTTGTACTATAAGAACTACCCGCAGCTATCCAAGAACAAAAAGCACCTGGTTCCGTGATCCCTTCTTCAAGAATTTGACCTTGCTTAGATTCTTTATACAACATAATCGAATCAGCATCTTCTGGCACATACAATTGACCGACATGCGAATAAATACCATATTGGCGGAACATCCCTTCCATACCAAACGTACGACATTCATCCGGAATAATTGGGACAATACGTTTTCCAATATTTTTATCTTTTAATAAAATATTGAGTAATCGAACAAATGCCATCGTCGTAGAAAACTCACGATCACCATTATTCTTCAACAAACTATCAAATGCGGATAGTGCTGGAATTTCCAATACTTCGCTATCAGGATTGCGAACCGGTAATGAGCCGCCTAATTTTTCTCGCTGCTGACGCAAATACTGCATTTCAAGACTATCATCCTTAGGCTTGTAAAAAGGCAGTTTTTCAATCTCTGCATCTGAAACAGGAATTTCAAAACGATCACGGAAATGTTTGACTTGCTCCATCGTCATTTTCTTTTGCTGATGCGTAATGTTTTGTCCTTCACCCGCAGCCCCCATACCGTAACCTTTGATAGTTTTTGCTAAAATGACTGTCGGTTGTCCTTTATGATTTACCGCAGCATGATAAGCCGCATACACTTTTTGTGGATCGTGGCCGCCCCGATTGAGATGCCAAATTTCATCATCCGTCATGTGGGCAACCATCGCTTTTAACTCAGGATATTTACCGAAGAAATGTTCACGCACATAAGCACCATCGCGTGATTTATAATTTTGATACTCGCCATCCACGCATTCTTCCATACGCTTTAACAATAAACCTGTCGTATCTTTTGCTAGCAACTCATCCCAACGGCTACCCCAAATTACTTTAAGCACATTCCAACCAGCGCCACGAAATGCGCCTTCTAATTCTTGAATAATTTTGGCGTTACCACGCACAGGACCATCGAGT
>JAFEDO010000046.1 GCA_018241565.1 Pseudomonadota bacterium | reverse complement strand
GCCACAGATCCCTAACAAATGAATATGCATGAAACAAAGCCTCTTAAAAGAAATTAACAATGAGAATAGTAAAGCCTGAGCAAGCAAAAGTCATTAAAACACCCATGAAAAACTTAATATTTAATGCATGCTTAAAAATATGTGCATTGACTAAAATAGACCAAACTCCTGCTGCAATAACGCTAATAATAGTAAAGATAAAAATGAGAGAAGAAAGCATAGAAGAGGGTGCAGCAGCTTCTTCTGTCGGCATGATAGTGAATAGCAACACAATCAGTGGAAAAGCAACGATATTAATTAAGACATTACAACCTACCATTGTCGTGAAGGTTTGTATCCAGCGGGATGATAATTGTTTGATTTGTAGAACGATAAACACAAACAAACCACTAGAAGCGAGTCTTAGGATGGCTTTAAAAGAGTTAATCAGGGTTAAAGTATCGAGCGCTTTTTGCACCTTATTTAATCCCATATCAAAAAGAAGCGTTTGTCCAAAATCCAAGAAGCAAAGCAATATTAATAAAAATACTGAGTAGGGGATATCTTGAGGTCCTTTTTTTAATAAGCAAACATCGCGAAATAATTTCGCTAAACTTTGTAAATCAAGAGGTAATTTCAAATCGAGAAATTTCATGATGTCATCACTTTTTAGGTTTTAATTTTTTAGGGATTAATTTATTTTGAAGTCGCACATATTGCGGCAATCCATTTTTATAAGGAGGATAATCTTCCCCCGTAATTAACGGTTGCAAATATTGACGACAAGTTTCTGTAATACTAAATCCATCTTTAGAGATAAAGTTTCTAGGCATCATTTTTTCAACGTTCGCAACATCTTTCAATTTTGCTTCACCAATAGTCCATCGGTAAGGTTTAGAACTTTTTCTAACGATGATAGGCATTACGGCATTTTTTCCTTGAATCGCAAATTCAATGGCAGCTTTACCTAAAGCATACGCTTGTTCTACGTCTGCTTTAGACGCAATATGTCTTGCAGCTCGTTGTAAATAATCCGCAACGGCCCAGTGATATTTATATCCTAATGAACTTTTAATTAATTCGGCAATGACGGGTGCAACACCACCTAATTGAGTATGCCCAAATGCATCTTTTAATCCAGCATCCGATAAAAATTTTCCTTCCGCATCTTTTACACCTTCAGAAACTACAATCGCACAGTAACCAAATTTCTTAACGCATTCATCGACTCTCTTTAAAAACTTTTCACGATTAAAAGCAATTTCAGGAAATAAAATAATATGAGGCGCATCGTTTTTATTTTCTTGAGCGAGACCTCCTGCTGCTGCGATCCATCCTGCATGACGTCCCATCACTTCCAAAATAAACACTTTTGTAGATGTGGCTGCCATGGATGCCACATCAAATGCTGCTTCTCGGATAGAAACAGCGACATATTTTGCAACCGATCCAAATCCTGGGCAGTTATCCGTAAAAGGTAAATCATTATCCACAGTTTTAGGAATACCAATGCAGGTAATGGGGTAACCCATTTTTTCACCGAGCTGTGAGACTTTGTACGCTGTATCTTGAGAATCGCCGCCGCCGTTATAAAAGAAGTAACCAATGTTATGAGCAGCAAATACTTCCATGAGTCGTTGGTATTGGCTGGGATCTTTTTCAAAAGGCGTTAATTTGAAGCGGCAAGAACCAAATGCGCCGGCCGGTGTATGTCGTAATGCTGCGATGGCTTGGCGGCTTTCCAGGCTAGTATCAATGAGTTCTTCATTTAATGCACCGATGATCCCATTTTTCCCGGCAAAAACTTTATTGATATGCTTTTTGTATTTTTTAGCGGTTTCTATCAATCCGCAAGCCGTTGCATTAATAACCGCAGTCACACCGCCCGATTGGGCATAAAAAGCATTCTTCGCCATAGGGAATTCTCCTGAAAAAAGTGAAGGCAGGACTATACCGTAGTGGATTTGGCTTGCCTAGGATGAGTGCTTTTATCTTGATATTGGAAAATAAATCTGTTCATAATATTATCAATTCATAAAGTGTAGCCCGGGTGAGCGCTGTTGTTTGTTGGATTGCATTAGATAATCTAACCACCAAGGCTAATTTTTAAAATGGAATAGATAATTGATCATTCACTTTCAAAATCTGTTCTTTAAAAATGGATTGGATTTTTTCTAATGCGCTGACAGTATCTGCTTCAAAACGTAATATTAAATGAGAAGTGGTATTAGATGCGCGAATGAGTCCCCAACCATTAGGATATTCAACACGTAATCCATCGATGGTAATAAGTTCTGCATCGAAGAATGTTGTTTCTCGCTTGAAGGTTTCAATAAATGAAAATTTTTGTTCTTCGGGAATAGCGATTTTAATTTCAGGTGTATTGGTAGAGTTAGGTAATGCTTGGCAGATGGTACTCAATGATTTGCTGGATTGAGCGAGGATTTCTAATAACCGTGCAGCACTATAAACGCCATCATCCGATCCAAACCAACGATCTTGAAAAAAGATATGACCACTCATTTCACCCGCAAGAGGCGATTCAATCTCCCGCATTCTTGCTTTGATAAGCGAATGTCCCGTTTGTGCCATCGTTGCTTGACCACCATGCTGTTTAATCCATGTTATTAAATGTTTTGAGCATTTCACATCATAAACAATGGGTGCATTAGGGTGTCGAGATAAAACATCTTTTGCAAATAACATCATTAAGCGATCTGGCCATATAATTTCACCTTGATTAGTGACAACCCCTAATCGATCACCGTCACCATCAAATGCAAAACCCACATCAGCTTTATTTTTTAATACAGTTTCAATTAATGTTTCTAAGTTTTTAGGCACACTGGGATCTGGGTGATGATTGGGAAATCGACCATCGCATTCACAAAATAATTCAATGACATCACAACCTAATGCTTTAAATAATTGAGGAGCAATAACACTCGCAACACCATTGCCGCAATCAATCACGACTTTTAAACGGCGAGGTAGATGAATGTGTTCAACGATGTGATTTAGGTAAGCGTCTAGGATTGGTTTTTCACAATAACTGCCAGCACCATTTAAAAAATCTTGATTTTGTATCCGGGTGTAGAGTGCTTGGATTTTTTGATTCGCTAAAGTCTCTCCAGCCAATACCATTTTGATGCCATTATAATTCGCTGGATTATGACTGCCGGTGATCATAATTCCTGAATCAATCCCTAATGTGTTTGTTGCAAAATACAAAACGGGTGTTGGTACTTCACCAATATCAGTAACATCACAACCTGTGGAACGTAAACCTTCTATGGCTGCTTTAGCAAGTTCAGGGCTGGATAGTCGGGCATCTCTTGCAACAATAATATTTTTGCGTTGGCGAAGTTGTGTTTCAGTGCCAATGGCTCGCGCGATTTCAAATACAATGGATGTATTTAATTGAGTATCTACAATGCCGCGGATGTCATAGCTTTTAAATATATTCTGATCGATTGTTTTCATAACTGTACTCTTTAAATTGCACCCCCACCCTAACCCTCCCCCGGAGTACCGGGGGAGGGAATTATAAGTTTCTTCTCTGAGCATTCCAGTGAAATAAATAGCTTTTGTTCCCTCCCCCGGTACTCCGGGGGAGGGCTAGGGTGGGGGCTATTTCGTCCGAATCAATAAAATTCTCTGCGTTGTTTCTTGTTCTTGTTCCAACTTCAAAGGAGGCAATGCATAGGATTGCGCACGCCATTGAATATCTTCTAATGCGGGTTGAAGAATTTGCGTCGGCGGTGGTAATAAAGGTAACCATTTTTTGTGGAAAGGTACCCACAAATGTGGCCAAAGAATTCGGTAATGCACGCTGCCAATCCATAATGGAAGAGAGCTATCAGAGAATTGATCGTGTGATTGCCATAATCTTAAAATTAATAAGGGCGTATCTGGCGTTAGTGCTTTTGTCATGGTGAGCGCGGGTGTTTGGTGTTCATAAAGTAAAGGTAAAAGAGGTAATTGATGTGTTTTATGCTTTGCAGCAACTTTATCAATCACATCAAACACGCTAAATTCAGGCGCTTTTTGCCAACCATTTTTTAATAGTTGCTCTTCAATTTGTGAAAGTGGCGCCGCCCATTGTATGTTGAAAGTGCTATTCGTTTTACCAATGAGATTGAGTAAATAACGTGGCAGTATCGGATGCTTTTGTTCCCACCAACTGTTAAAAGTAATAGATTTTTGTTTGAAATATAAAGTTGTTGCATGTAGTTCTTTGTGAAATTCATGTTTAAACATGAATCCCCAAGCAATCATTAATGCTAAGAGACTTGAAAATAATAATCCGGATAATTTAAGTTTAGGATGTGCTTTGCGTCGGTAGAGTAATGTAGTCAGCATCACAGCCATCGCACCGAGTAGTAAACCACCGAGAAGATCTGTAAACCAATGAACACCCAAATAAAGACGGCTGAGTGAAATTAAAAAAATCAGACTGCCAAAGCTGCAGTAACTAATCCAACGCTTTTCAGGTTTTAAGGTTTCTGCCACAAAAACAGCGAGCAATCCAAAAATTCCCATAGACAAGGCAGCATGTCCGCTGGGAAATGAAAATGAAGAAGGAATAACCATCAATCCCGTAGGACGAACCGCTTGCACGCCAATTTTTAATACGTAACAAACAGCATTCACAAAAAAACCATTCGCTAACCAGTAAGCTGCTGTGCGCCATTGTTTTTGAATACAGAACCAAAGAAATACGGCTGCAATTACCGCAGCGACGACGAAGACTTCTCCTAAGAATGTGATGCCAACAAAAAACTGATCCAACATGTCTAAACGAATACTGCGAAATAAATAATTGAGTTTTTGATTTAATTCAATATTGGCATCACCACAAATAAAAACATAAAAAGATATCCAAATGAGTAATATGAAAGTGATTAAGCAAAATAAAGCCAGTGTTAATTGTCCATGCCCATCCGGTAATTTAGGATTTCTAAGCGCTATAGTGAGTGGATGTAACGTTGGATGTTTTTGAAAGTAGCGCCATACTTTATTAAAAAATAGATCAACTTTTTTAATGCAAAATGTCAAAGAATGTTTAGTGAACCACGTTAAAATCACAACCAGCAATATGCCGCTTAATAACAGCATAATGAATCGGGTTGCTGTTTCAGGATCTAATTCTAAGCTCGCAGCACCCACCAACATGCCGGGTAATAAGTAACAAGGTGCCCAAGCAAAAGCAGAAATCACATCTACGGCGATAAAACGTTTGATCGGCATATTCATCATGCCGGCAACGACTGGCAATATCGAACGGATAGGACCTACGAATCGTCCCAAGAATATACTTTTACCGCCATGGCGATTAAAAAACGCTTCGCCTTTAGTAATTAATTCCGGCCATCGTGAAAACGGCCACATACTGCGTAGTTTTCCGTGAAAATGGTAGCCTAACCAAAAACTCACCGCATCTCCGAGAACGGCGCCGGCAATCGCCCACATAAAAGTTTCACCGGTTGGGAGAACGCCAGAGCCTATCATGACTCCAATGGCGGTTAATGTGACAGATCCAGGAATGATAGAGCCGAGCACGGCAAATGATTCTGCAAACGCAATCAGAAAAGTAAAAAATCCTGCCCAGTGGTGATGGATGTGTAGCCAAGTCGTAAATGGTTTAATTGTTTCTAGTATCATCATCTTGATTAACTTACTGTTTCGCCAGCCGCTTGTTTGTCTGCATGGTACGATGAACGTACGAGCGGACCACTAGCCACTTGCGTAAAACCCATATCCTTTGCAATATCACCTAACGTTTTAAATTCTTCCGGTGTTACGAATCGTGCAACCGGCATGTGAAAACGTGAAGGTTGTAAATATTGCCCCATCGTTAACATATCTACGTTATGCGCACGTAAATCCTTTAATACTTCGATCACTTCTTCATTTGTTTCGCCAAGCCCTAACATGATCCCGGATTTTGTCGGGATGTTTGGAAAACGTTCTTTATGTTTTTGTAATAATTGCAAGGACCATGCGTAATCTGATCCAGGTCTTGCTTGTTTATATAGACGAGGAGCCGTTTCAATATTGTGATTGAATACATCAGACAAAGCAGTTGATAAAATATCTAAAGCAATTTCCATGCGTCCACGAAAATCAGGCACTAATACTTCGATTTTAATATGAGGGCTTTTCGCACGTACTGCTCGAATACATTCTGCAAAGTGAGCAGCGCCCCCATCGCGTAAGTCATCTCGATCAACAGAAGTAATAACGACATATTTCAAATCCATATCAAAAATAGTATTAGCTAAATTTTGAGGTTCTTCTGCATCCAAAGGATCAGGCCGACCATGACCCACGTCGCAAAAACTACAACGCCGAGTACATTTATCACCCATGATCATGAAAGTCGCTGTGCCATGACTGAAGCATTCAGGTAGGTTAGGGCAGCTGGCTTCTTCACAGACTGTATATAAGCGTTTCTGGCGGAACTTTTTCTTGAGCTGGTTAATTTCTTGGGTCGTCGGTAATTTAATCTTGAGCCACTCTGGTTTTCGCGGAAATTCCGTGGTTTCCTGGATTTTAATAGGGATGCGGGAAAGCTTTTCAGCGGCCCGTAGACTCTTGTGGCTAGATAGTTCTGTCATAGCGATTAGTACCAATTTTAAAAGGGGGGAATATACCCGAATTTGAAGGGCATTCATACAGGTATGCTTGGTGTTGATGAAGCAGGGTGAAGGTAAAGATCTAAGGGATTTTAATACTACTGGGCTCCGTAGTTTCATATGACTATTCTGACATCAATTCCGGAATGGTCTTGACTATTCCGGAATTGATGTCAGAATAGTCATATGAAAAGAGAACTGCAAAAATACATACTTCAAGATTTGCCACAAAAAATAGTATTAATTACTGGGCCTAGGCAATGCGGAAAGACGACGCTGTCTAAGCAGTTAACGTCAAATTACGATTATTTTAATTATGATGCTGGAGAAGATCGGTTAGCTTTAAAAGAAAAAAGCTGGGATCGCAGCAAGCAACTCATCATTTTTGATGAATTGCAGAAGATGAAAGATTGGAAGCGCTGGTTAAAAGGAATTTATGACACAGAAGGTATCCCTCCTCAGCTCTTAGTGACTGGTAGTGCGCGATTAGATATTTATCGTAAAGCAGGAGATTCTTTGGCAGGGCGTCATTTTCAGTTTCACTTACATCCTTTGGATATGCAAGAAGCTTCTCAATATTGGCAATCAAATGGTCATGATATTTTTGATCGCTTATGGCATTGCAGTGGATTTCCAGAACCTTTTTTAAAAGGCAGCCGAAGTTATTATAAACGTTGGCAACATAGTCATTTAGACATTATTCTTAGACAAGACTTACTTGATCTC
Organism: Pseudomonadota bacterium; assembly: GCA_018241565.1. Lineage (GTDB taxonomy): Bacteria > Pseudomonadota > Gammaproteobacteria > JAFEDO01 > JAFEDO01 > JAFEDO01. The sequence continues at coordinate 3,643 of JAFEDO010000046.1, read as the reverse complement.
TACGCAATAAGAGACATTCAATCTATTGAAATGCTTGTTTCATTACTAAAAGGGAGAGTTGGCAGTACGATCTCTTATGCTAATTTAGCTCGTGATCTTGATCGAGATGCAAATACAATTAAGCGTTGGTTGAGTTTATTAGAAGCGCTTTACATTATTTACCGCGTCAAACCTTATCACAAAAATATTGCTCGTTCTTTGTTGAAGGAGCCAAAATATTATTTTTATGATCATGCGCAGGTAGAAGACAGTGGTGCTCGCTTAGAAAATATCGTTGCTAATGCTTTACTTAAGCGACTCGATTTTTTAAAAGATACACAAGGCACTTCTGGTTCCTTACATTTTCTACGAACTAAAGAAGGGAGAGAGTTAGATTTTTTAATTTGTTTGGATGATAAGGTAACGCATTTAGTCGAAGTTAAATCAACAGACAGTGATCCTGTTTCGGGATTCAAACATTTTTCACCTTATTTCCCAAAAGCAAAAAAAATTCAATTAGTGAAAGAATTAGCGAGAGAGAAAACATATCCTGACGGTGTTGAAATTCGTCAATTAATATCTTGGCTGCTTAAGCTAAATGCTCACGTAGGTATTTCATAAGTCTTTCCGAAACTTCATGAACAGATAACGGAACTCCAAAATCAGCTAACTGTGTCATTGCTAAATTGCTCATGCCGCAAGGGTTGATGCGTGAGAAGGGTTCGAGATCCATATTCACATTTAACGCAAGGCCATGATAAGTGCATCCATGACGGACTCGTAATCCAATCGAACAAATCTTGGCGTCATTCACATAAACACCCGGCGCATTGCAGCGAGTCGATGCAGGAATATTAAATTCTTTTAACAGGGAAACAGTGGATTGTTCTAAATGTTTGACCCATTGTTTGATGCCAATTTTTCGGCGTTTTAAATCAATTAAGGTATAAACGATGAGTTGTCCGGGGCCGTGATAAGTCACTTGTCCACCGCGATCAGTTTTTACGATAGGAATAGAACCAGGATTTAAAATATGTGAAGGATCGCCCGCATAACCCAAAGTAAACACGGCAGGATGTTCTAAAAACCAAATTTGATCAGGCGTATTTTCATCGCGTTGTTGAGTATATGCTTGCATAGATTGACAAGTAGATTCGTAGTTTACTAATCCTAAATGTTTTACTTCAAACGGCAATGAAGGCATTTACAATACCATCAGAATATTAGGATTAGACGATAGTTCTTTGTATAAATTATCGAGTTGTTCTTGGCTTGTGGCGGTGACAAGGACGGTAAATGCTAAATAATGGTCGTCTTTACTCATTTTAGAAGATAAAGCATTTTCTGCTAAGTCAGGAAAATGTTTTCGAACGATACCGAGCGCTGCAATTTCAAACTCGTCACTTTTCTTCCCAATGATTTTAATGGGGAATTGGCAAGGGAATGTTAATATCTCAGGTTGTTTAGGCATAAAGTTTTTCCCGTTAATTCATGAGATCCTTCGCTGGCGCTCAGGATGACAAGCTTCATTCAAGATAACAAGATTCAGTATCCCTCATTCAGGAGAACGATCTTGTCATCCTGAGCGCCAGCGAAGGATCTCATGAATTATTTTTATATTCCTGGAACCATTGAAACATTTGTTCCCACAGGGGCCCCGCTTTTCCTGTACCAACAGGATGATCATTGAGTTTTACAACAGGACGAATTTCACGCGTAGAACTACACATCCAAATTTCATCGGCTTTTGCTAGCAGATCTTCAAAAATAAATGTTTCTTCAACAGGGATTTGTTTTTGTTTTGCAATTTCTAAAATAACATCTCGCGTAATACCCCCGAGGATTTGTGGAGAAAGCGGTGTTGTTTGAATGACACCATTTTTCACAATAAATAAATTACTCGAAGTGCCTTCGATGGCGTAACCTTCTCGAATCAAAATCGCTTCTTGTGAACCTTGATCGGCTGCTTGTTGATTGAGTAATACATTCGGTAATAATGTAATGGCTTTAATATGACAATTGCTCCAACGAATATCAGGTAATGTAATTGCTGAGATTCCTTCACGCGCATTTGCAAAAGTAATTTTGGGTGGAACATAAGTAAATACAAAAATCGTGGGAGTAAATTTTTTAGGAATAGGGTAGTTGCGGGACTCTTCAGCACCTCGAGTAATTTGAAGATATATCGCTAAATCACCTACGCCATTTTTTTCAACTAATGTATTTAAAATAGAGTTCCATTGAGTCTCTGATACATCTATTGTTAACCCAATACTTTTTAAACTATGGGATAAGCGATGTAAGTGTTTTTCAGCGTGAAATATTTTTCCGTTATAAACAGGAATCACTTCATAAACACCATCGCCAAACAAAAATCCCCTATCAAGAGGGGAAATTTTTGCTTCCGTCAGTGGAAGATATTGACCGTTTAAATAGGCAATTGACATGGTTATCCTAATTTAAATTTTTAGTGGCTGTTATCACAATGTCATCCTGAGCGCCAGCGAAGGATCTCAACGTTAACCTTGAGATCCTTCGCTGGCGCTCAGGATGACAGATTCATGTTAACTCAATTAAGTTTTTTGAATAGGACTTTCATCTTGTCCCAACCATCGCTTTAACGTGAGTTTGACGCGATCAGACATGCGTGACCACAATCCACCTCTTGGGTTATCAGCTAAAGCAATCAATGGAATATCCGTTAAGCTTTTATCTTTTAAAGTAATATGTAAATTTCCAATTTTTTGGCCTTTGGTGATTGGTGCTTCTAATTGTTTATTCAGTTCAAGCGTGATCTTTAAGTTTTTATAATCGCCATTGGGAATAGTGACATATACATTGTCTGAAGCACCGATAGGCGTCGTTTTAGATTGTCCTAACCACACTCTTGGATCAGCTAACTTTTGATTGGCTTGATAAAGTTTGGGACTTTCAAAAAATCTAAAACCATAAGTGAGTAATCGTTGTGTTTCAGCACGTCGAACTTTTTCACTGTCAGCACCCATGATAACGCTGATTAACCGCATGCCGTTTTGTTGTCCGGATGCAACGAGGCAGAAACCTGCATCGTCTGTAAAACCAGTTTTCATGCCATCGACCACAGGGTTTTGCCAAAGTAATCGATTACGATTAGGTTGTTTAATGTTGTTATAAGTAAACCACTTTTGTTGAAACCATTTATATTCTTCAGGAAAATTATGAACAAACGCCTTTGCTAAAATAGCTAAATCATGTGCCGAACTATAATGATTCTCTGCAGGTAAGCCGTTACTATCTGCAAAATGAGTATTTGTCATACCGAGTGCTTGGGCTTCTTGATTCATGAGTGCTGCAAAACTTTCTTCACTCCCTGCAACATGTTCTGCTAACGCGATACATGCATCATTACCAGATGCTACTGCAGCACCTTGAATTAAATCGCTTAAAGGAACTGTTTGGCCAACTTTAATAAACATACGAGAGCCTTTCGCCCGCCATGCTTTTTCACTCACTAAAACTTGATCATTCATATGAATACGACCGCTTTTCAATGCGTCAGCGACCACATAGAGTGTCATGATTTTTGTTAAGCTTGCCGGTGCTCGGTGCTCATTTTCATTTTGGCTTGCTAGTATTTTGCCTGTGTTCGCATCCATCAGTACGAATGCTTTTGCATCTACATTAG
>JAFEDO010000045.1 GCA_018241565.1 Pseudomonadota bacterium | reverse complement strand
GTCTTCCTTCGATTTTTTGCATTTCTTTTTTGATTTTTTCAATTTCTTTATTCAAACGAGCGGTCTCAGCCTCTTTGTCAATTAATCCTGCGAGTGGAATTAAAATTTCCATTTGTCCTGCGAGTGCCATGGCTGATGGAGGAGGGACATCTTTTGGTGTAAACCAAGTAATAGATTCTAAGTTAGCTAATTTCAGCAACAAAGATTCATAATTATCTAATCGTTTTTTATCGAGTGGTGCACCTTTATAGAAATAAACCGGGAGTAATTTTTTAGGGCTGATATTCATTTCTCCACGAATATTTCGTATGCCTAAAACAATTGTTTTTACCCATTCAATTTCAGCCACAATGTTTTCATCAATGGCGTTACGATCCATTTGAGGATAACTTTGTGAAACGATGGAATCTCCGTTTTTTCCGAGAAGAGGGGCAATGCGTTGCCAAATTTCTTCAGTGATATACGGCATCAAAGGATGGAGTAAACGTAGTAACGTTTCTAACACTTCAAGTAGTGTTAATCGAGTTCCGCGTTTCGCAGCCGCAGATTCTTCTTCGGAAGTCAGTACGGGTTTAGATAATTCTAAATACCAATCGCAATATTCACCCCAAATAAATTCGTAAAGTTCTTTTGCCAATAAATCAAATCGATAAGTGACAAAATGTTGATGAGCATGTTGAATCAGATGTTGTAATTGAGATTTGATCCATCGGTCAGATGCGCTGAATTCGACAGGACCATCACCCAAATCATGCATTTCTTCTTGCGTATTCATTAATACATAACGTGCGGCATTCCATAATTTATTACAGAAGTTGCGATTGCCTTCTAAACGATTTAAATCAAAACGAATATCACGTCCTGTCGTAGCGAGTGCACAATACGTGAATCGAACGGCATCAGTACCATGACTCGCAATGCCATTTGGAAATTCTTTTCGCGTGGCTGTTTCAATTTGTTTTGCCATCTTAGGTTGCATGAGTCCATGCGTGCGTTTTGCTATTAAAGGTTCTAAAGCAATACCATCAATCAAATCGATGGGATCTAAAATATTTCCTTTAGATTTAGACATCTTCTGTCCTTCGGCATCCCGGATTAAGCCGGTGATGTAGACTTCACGAAAAGGAATTTTGCCCGTGAATTTCAAACTCATCATAATCATCCGAGCCACCCAGAAGAAAATAATGTCAAAACCCGTGACTAACACATTGGTCGGAAAGAAAGTTTTTAATTCATTGGTTTTTTTCGGCCAGCCTAATGTAGAGAATGGCCATAAAGCAGAAGAGAACCAAGTATCTAATACATCGTCATCTTGAGTGAGTTTGTGATCGTCAGATAATTTATGTTTATTGCGCACGTCAATTTCATTGTGACCAACGTAAACTTTTCCTTCACTATCGTACCAAGCAGGGATGCGATGTCCCCACCAGAGTTGTCGACTGATGCACCAATCTTCGATGTTATTCATCCACTGGTTATAAGTTTTAGTCCAATTATCAGGGATAAATTTAATTTGCCCTTCTTCAACCACTTTAATAGCGGGTTCAGCGAGCGGTCCCATTTTTACATACCATTGATCAGTTAAATAGGGTTCTACGACAACGCCTGAGCGATCACCTCGAGGTACTTTTAATTTATGTGGTTCTACTTTTTCTAATAATTGTAAATCGGTTAAATCATCAATGATTTTTTTACGTGCTTTATAACGTTCTAAACCACGATAAGGTTCAGGTACTTCATCATTCATATGTGCATCAGGCATGAATACATTAATGAGCGGTAAGTTGTGCCTTTTTCCCATTTCATAATCATTAAAATCATGGGCCGGTGTGATCTTCACACAACCTGTTCCAAAAGTGGGTTCAACGTAAGTATCCGCAATAATAGGAATCGTACGATTAGTCAGCGGATGTTTGATTTGTTTTCCGATGAAAGCTTGATAGCGTTCATCATCGGGATTCACTGCGACTGCAGTATCACCCAATAAGGTTTCTGGTCTTGTGGTTGCGACAACAATACTGTCAGATGAATCGAGAAGAGGATAACGGATATACCATAGGTGGCCATTTTCTTCTTCAGAAATCACTTCCAGATCAGAAATCGCAGTCAGAAATTTAGGATCCCAATTGACGAGACGTTTTCCGCGATAAATTAAACCTTCATTGTAAAGCTGAATAAAAACTTCTTTGACGGCTTCGGATAAGGTGTCATCCATGGTGAAACGTTCGCGGGACCAATCGACAGAAACACCAATGCGTCGTAATTGTTGAGAGATAGTATTTCCAGATTCTTCCTTCCACTGCCAAACGCGATCCACAAAGGCTTCGCGACCCATATCGTGTCGGCTAATATTTTTTTCAGCCAATTGGCGCTCGACAACCATTTGAGTGGCAATACCCGCGTGATCCGTCCCCATTTGCCATAACGTATTATTGCCGGCCATGCGGTGGTAGCGGATTAAGGCATCCATTAAGCTGTTTTGGAACCCATGCCCCATGTGTAAGCGGCCCGTGACATTGGGCGGAGGGATCATGATGCAGTAGGGTTGACCCTTGCCGCTTGGTTGAAAGAAGTGGTTTTTTTCCCAGAATTCATACCAACGTTGCTCAATTTCATGCGGATTGTAGGTTTTTTCCATGTTGATAAATCGCCGTACAGTTGAAAGGGGCGAGATTTTAACATATTTTGGGATTGAAACACCTTGTGTTGAGTGTCATGGCGGGGCAAACACATTGTGCGCCACGAAGCGTTAATTAGCTCACTGCTGAAAGTGCAGTCACAAAGGTGTGGACTTAGCACATTGTATCTAGACGCTTCATTTTAATGGCTACGTAGCTCAGCTGGTTAGAGCGCGGCACTCATAATGTCAAGGTCGGTGGTTCGCGCCGAAGCCACCAACCATTCAATAACCTTTCTTTATTTACCTAGGTGAGAAGATGCCTTCTCTAATGTCAGGATTTTCAATTGTAAACTGAGATAACAAAGCATATAACCCTGTCGGTTGAGATGTTCGTCTCAGAAAACCAACATTGGCTACCGTTTTTGGAATAGATTGTACTAAAATCTCAAATAACTCTTGGCATACTTTTATTTCTTGCTGAGTATGCGTTTGTCGAAGATGCACTAACAGTGGATTAAGCACGGTATCCATCACAATCAAATACATTTGATATTCAGGTGATTCTGTTTTTAATCCTTTTGGCATAGAGGCTAATATCTGAATAACCAATTGATACAAAACAAGCGCCATACCATCCGTTTCATGCGACACCAAGTCACGATTTAAATGCCTACAAATTTCTGCAGATGTTTCTAAGTGTCCAGCACGTACCGCGGCTTCTAAAGGCGTTACAGAATTTCCAGCTGAGGAATCATCTATAATAGCCGTATTCAATAGATAAACCACCATATCTGTGAATCCATGGCTCGCGGCTAACCAAATTAAGCTATAGGTATGATCCTCACCCATTGTATATGAATCATGAATCGATACTCCATTGTTATATAACAATTGAAGTATACGATGGCGGTTATTTAGAACAGCCACACACACAAATGATTGCAGTGCCCAATTATGTTGAAATGGTTCATTTAAAAAGTCTTTTAACGTTTTTGTATGAAAACCTTCAGTATATTTTATTTGATATCTTTTTATAATATTTTCAACAACATGGTATTTTCCATGGGTTATCGCATTGAAAAGCGCTATTCTGATATTTTTCTCTTTGTCTTGATTTTTAATTATTTTTTCAAGTTTTTCAGCTATTGCGTTTTGTGAATGAGATCGAGCAAACTCTACTATCGTCTCTTTCTCCGAACCATAAGTTTGATTTAAATCGACGCCATATTCTATTAACGTATCTAAAAATTCAATTTCACCGTTTTTAACAACCTTCATTAAAGGTGTTACTGATTTGCTTTGATCATCTTCATCAATATATCCTTTATCAGGATGAGCGCCATATGAAAGTAGCATTTGAAAAATCCGGATTCGTTTACTCTTTTCCGCAACAGAAGCTCCCTCAGAAACTTTTGAGTCTAGTAACAAAGGATATAATTTATATCTAAGAGAATGAATATTGAGAATTGATTGTTGGGCTAAACCAGGTTGAATTCCTAAAAGGAATTCAACACAATCCGTACTACCATTTTGAATTGCTGCCGTAAATGAGGTTTGAATGGACGTTGCCGTATCAGACACCTTAGTTGCTATAACTTTCGTTAAATCAGCACCAGCGACAAAAAGTAATCCTAAAACATCTGCTCGATTTAATACTGCAGCTACGAGCGCTAATGTATTTTTTTTGTCAGGACCTTCATATCCATCTAAAATTTCACTAACTAATAATAAATTACTGGGTTTGTGTTGACTTAAATACCCTAGTGTTTTTTCTATTTTTTTTCGACTGCCCTCTAAGTTTTCAGTATCTCTCATAAGTTGAAAAAGATAATTTCTTATTCTGTTTAGCCACTGATTAGCTATGGTTAGGTTTCCATGAAGATCTGCCAATGTATACACTAAAAACCCATGCTTATCAGGCATCATATCATTAAACTGATATCGCAAGAGCAATT
>JAFEDO010000044.1 GCA_018241565.1 Pseudomonadota bacterium | reverse complement strand
TGTGTCCATCAATATTTGGAATGACATGCCAGTTATATGCTTCAAATCGTTGAGGGGTGTTATCACGAAACCACCCGTTTACATGACCATCAATAGAAATATCATTATCATCGTAGAAGCAAATCAATTTTCCTAAACCTTGCACGCCGGCAAATGAACAAACTTCGTGAGAAATTCCTTCCATCAAACAGCCATCGCCTAAGAAAGCATAGGTGTAATGATCAATGATATTTAAATTATCTCGGTTAAATTGAGCCGCTAACGTGCGTTCTGCTAATGCCATACCGACGGCATTCGCAAGACCTTGCCCGAGAGGTCCTGTTGTCGTTTCAACACCAGGGGTATATCCAAATTCTGGGTGGCCGGGAGTTTTGGAATGTAATTGTCGGAATTGTTTGATGTCATCAATCGTTACGGCATATCCCGTCAGATGCAATAATGAATATTGGAGCAGTGAGCCATGGCCATTCGATAGTACAAAACGGTCCCGATTTATCCAATGAGGGTTACCGGGATTGTGAACTAGGCAGTCGTTCCATAAAACTTCGGCAATGTCAGCCATACCCATGGGCATTCCGGGGTGACCCGAATTGGCTTTTTGAACGGCGTCCATACTGAGTGCTCGTATGGCATTGGCTAGTTCTCGACGAGAAGGCATTAGAAACTCCTGGGGTATTTTTGAGGGCGCTATTCTCTCTTAGCTGGCGTAAAAATTAAAGCACTCAACAGCGTTTATTTTGAATATTTTTTGCCATTATTGCGAAGGGCTGTATTTATTGCATATGAAACAAATATGAGCTATAATTTCGTTTGAAATATAGGAGAGGAGCATGAAAGTCCATAGGATTTCTGAAAAGAAGCCAATAGCAGTAGATGCTGCAAAAAAGCAGTTGGTTTTACGTAAAGCCTTGCTAAGAGCAGCAGAGGCTTACCATGTATCACGTAGTGAATTATGCGCAATGTTAGGGATGAGCGAAGCTTCCGCCAGCCGACTGTATGCTGAAACACGATCGATTGACCCTAACTCTAAAGAAGGAGAATTAGCTTTGTTATTTTTAAGGTTATATCGAAGTTTAAGTGCTTTGTTGGGTGGCAACGAAGAGCAAGCTCGTTTGTGGTTACGCAGCGATCATGAATACTTTCAAATGAAACCGATAGAATTGATGCAGCATGTACAGGGGTTAGTGGATGTTGTGAATTATTGTGATGCGATGCGAGGAAAAGTGTGAGTATTTGGCAGTTATTTCAGGGTGAAAAACAATTTAAAAAAATTCAAGTGACTGCCATTCGTGTTGTCGAAGCACAACATAAATCAACGACAAGAAAGTTAGTAGATTCTGAAATGGAACATGAAATTTTAGAATCGATGATTGAGACAGCTAAACCAGTCTTTTCACAAGAGGACTATAAAAAATTAAATTATTTATTATGGACGCCGTTTCGTTATCCACCGCTGAAACATGGTTCACGCTTTGGTAGCCGTTATGAACCTTCATTATGGTATGGTTCTTTAGAATTAAATACAGCATTGGCAGAAGTTGCATTTTATCGGTTACGTTTTATTCGTGATACAAAAGCAGAATTAAAATATTGTGACATTTCATTGACGGCATTTTCAGTTCCTGTAAAAACTTCTCGTGGTATCGATTTGACGAAAAAACCTTTTCAGACACATCAAGAAAAAATTTCATCTAAACATGATTATACAGATAGCCAAAAGTTAGGTTCTGACATGCGACATGCAGCGGTCGAAGCATTTATTTATTTTTCAGCGAGAACAGAAAAGTTTGAAAAAAATATTGGTATCTTTACTCCCAAGGTATTTGAGCATGCACAACCAAATAAAGAATTCCAAACTTGGCGATGTATTGCGAATCGAAATGGCGTGGATTTCATTCGAGAAGACATCAGTGGAAAAATGAATGTAAATTTTTCTGCAGAATATTTTGGATTTTAGTTTGTACCCATAAGCTTCCCCCTCATTTTCTTCATGTACCTGCATTTCTAGTAAATTTTTAACGTGGTTCACACTATTTTTTTATCTAATATTCTTGATACAACGGTATTAATCGTTGTTAGTTGGCTTGGTAATAACTCGTTCTAAAGGCTAGCCTAGCTGTTTGGCAATGCTTCTTTAGCTTTTATTGAGTGTTAGTAACATGCCGTTTCAGTAAAAAATTTGCATATCACTGTATTGTGTGTATAATTAGAGAACATATAAAGGATAAGCAAGGGGAGCCGATATGACAAAACGAACTATAGTATTGCCAAGCGCACCAGTATTAAAAATCAGTGAAATATCTACTCCAGATTCTTCGTTTGGGTACAATCTTTCTTTTAAGATTAGAATGATGGGAGATTCTGGGGTTGGTAAATCTTCTATTTTACTGCGAGCTGTTGATAATATTTTTTCAAATAATTTTATTTCTACTATTGGCGTTGATTTCAAAATACTGATGATTAATGTGGGTGGAAAAGTAATTAGATTACAATTATGGGATATCGCTGGCCAAGAAAGGTTTGGAAAGGTTGAAAGTGGTTATGCCGCAGGCACTGATGCAAACATGTTCGTTTTTGATATCACTGATAAGATATCTTTTAATAACTTGAAAAAATGGATAGAAGAGGAAGGGCCAAAATATTGTAATGAGAAATCCCCCATCATTATAGTTGCTAATAAGTATGATTTACTTGGGGAAAGAGAGGTTGTGGTCGATGCTGCTGCTATAACTGCTTTTGTAAATAGTTTGGATCCAAATCGAGAAGTTATTGTCATTGGCACTAGTGCGAAGACAGGTTTAAATATTGAAGAATTAATGACGAAAACAGTAGAGGCGCTTTGTAGAACACGTGGAATTGAGCTAGGTGCTGCTGCGTTGGCTAACTCTCTGACATATAAAAAACAAATTGATTCTGATTGGAATAAAGCGAGTGGAAGTACCACGCTTGAAAAAGCCATTGCTACTTTGAGTATTTTCACCGGCGGAGGCTCGGCATTTAAGCGGACGTTTTCTATGCATCCCTGGCGTCATGGCGCTGATGATGCTCAAAAAATTATAAACAACCACATTACACAGACACCAATAAAAACTTTAGGTGAACTTGTTGAAAAATTAGAATGTATCCCGAATCTTCCCAAGGATTGCTATCTTTCAGATTTCATTACTTATCTTAAAAATGGAATGTATCCTCAACCAGGAGTAGCTCCAGGAACTTCAGGCACTCCTACTTTTACTGGGAAAAAATAAGTACGGGTATCCTCATGAACACCAACCTAAGTTTTGATTAGACGTGATCTTTGCGGTATCTAATTTCTAATATTTTGTGTATTCACTCCTGCAAGTATCCCTCTGACTTCGGCAATGTTACGTCTGGGAATGAGATGCAGAGAGTTTCCATCTTGAATGAATACTAATTCTTGCCCTACTTTTAAGTGCAATGAGTCACGGATAGCTTTTGGAATATATATTTGGTATTTACTAGAAAGGATTGTTTTATACATGACTTTTATTCTCATCAAATCGATCATAATAAATGCAAGATGATAAATTTTTTACAATTTAGTAGTGCATTATTTAATCTTCAGTGTTAATATATCAATCACTCAAGTTTCCTACGGATTTTTCTCTCTCGGATAGATTCATTATATAAGTATCTCTAAAGCATAAGGAATTGTTTTATGAAAACGATCACTGCGCCTGCTATTCCTAAGTCTCGCGTTAATATTACTGTTGATGTTGAAACTGAAGGTTCAAAGAAGAAAAAAGAATTGCCTCTCAAGTTGCTAGTCCTTGGGGACTTTATTCATGGAAAGAATCATGACCCACTAGCACTAAGAGAGCGAATTTCTATTAATAAAGATAATTTTGATTCAGTCATTAGTGCTATTCATCCCAAATTAGAATTTTCTGTGAATAATGAAATTAATGCCGCCAATGATGAGTTACCGATTCAATTAGAATTTCATGAATTAAAAGATTTTCATCCTGAGAACATTGTTTCTCAAGTACCTCAACTGCAACAACTCATTGCGATGCGAAATTTAATGAAAGAGTTAAGAGGCAATCTTTTAGATAAACATGCCTTTCGTTGTGAGTTAGAAAAGATTTTAAAAGATCCTCTGCGTCGAAAAAAATTGGGAATGGAATTACAAGCATTAACAAAAACTGAATAACAAAATTCCTGCTCTTGAGATTCCGTGAAACGGGTCCCTTGATTAATGAAAAAATTCCCTCCCCCGGTACCCCGGGGGAGGGTTAGGGTGGGGGTTCTCATAAAAACAAAGAGGTCAATCATGATTCCAACAACAGAACAACAAAAAGAATATACGCAACTTTGTGAATTTGCATCAATCGAACCAACAAAATATCTCTCACCGCTGACAGACTTTGTGGCAAGCGATCAATTAGCCAATAAAAGCTTAACGGAAAGATTAACGAGTGGATTACAAGTATTAATGGAATTAATGACGCCTGATGCAGATAGAATAGAACGCATCGATAAAACTTTAATTGATCATTACATTGCAAAATTTGATGAGCTGCTATCAAAACAATTAGATGCTATTTTGCATCATCCGAGTTTTCAAGAACTAGAATCATTGTGGCGAAGCCTACATTATTTGGTGAGTCATACCGATTTTAGAGCTAATACAAAAATCGAATTTCTAGATATTTCAAAAAGTGATTTACATCAAGATTTTTCAAATGCACTAGAGCTCAGTGATTCTGGGCTGTATCAGCATATTTATGCACAAGAGTATGATATGCCAGGGGGTGAACCTTTTTCTGCGATGATTAGCCCCTATACATTCAGTGTTGAACAACAAGACATAGATTTATTAAAAAGTATTTCACAAGTAGCAGCAATAGCTCATTGTCCTTTCATTGGCTCTGTTAATCCTCAATTTTTTAAAAAAGAAAATTTTAATGAGGTGGCTAAGATTTTTGATTTAGAAAATTATTTAGATAGCGCAGAGTATATTCGTTGGAATGCTTTTAGAAATACAGAAGAAGCGAAATATATTGGTTTAACATTGCCAAAGTTTTTATTGCGATTGCCTTATGGCGAAGATAATCGTGTCAAAAATTTCTTATATCAAGAAAATGTGTTATCACAAACAGCGGAAAAATATTTGTGGGGGAGTGCAAGTTTTGCTTTTGCGGTGAACTTAGGCAAAAGTTTTAAATATCATGGATGGTGTGTGAATATCAGAGGATCTGAGTCTGGAGGTAAAGTTTCAGAGTTAGTATTGCATCAATACAATTTAGGATTTGGAACTCAAACCAAAATTCCCACAGAAGTGTTAATTTCAGAAAGTCGAGAATTGGAATTATCAAATTTAGGTTTCATTCCACTGAGCTACTATAAAAACAGTGATTATGCTTGTTTTTTCTCTGCTAATTCTATTCAAAAGCCAGCGATTTACGATGAGCATGAGGCGACCGCTAATAGTCGTATCAATGCAAGATTACCTTATATTTTCTTGAGTTCTCGTATTGCGCATTATTTAAAAGTGATTCAACGAGAAAATATTGGAGCAAGTAAAGATCCTGCTGAATTAGAAAATGAATTGAATACTTGGCTACAAAAGCTTGTCACAAAAATGAATAACCCTTCTGCAGAATTAATTGCACAACATCCTTTGCGAGCAGGCGAGGTGAGCGTGGAAGAAATAGAAAGTAATCCTGGGTTTTATCGAGTGTCATTACACGCAACGCCACATTTTCAAATCGAAGGTGTCGATGTTCGTTTATCATTAGTTGCAAAGATGCCAAGGAAAAAAGAAAAGTAGGTCGAGTGTGGACTTTAAAGATTCTGGATCCCGGCTCGCGCGCTGTAAGTATCGTGAGTGTCATCCCCGCCGAGTGTTGAGCCTTTGCAACACGAGAGCGGGGATCCAGTGTCTTTTATGCAGCGCTTGGCCGGGATGACAGTGTAAAGAGTAAGATTAATTATTTTAAATTCGGACAGCAGTTCTTCAGGATAAAAAAACAAAAAAAGGGAGATTAACATGGCAAGTCCTGCGTACGTATGGCTTATAGATAATCAAGGTAATCCTATCCTGAGTGACAGTCGTGTCACTGGGAGAGAAAAGAGTATCGAAGCATTAGCATTTGAATACTGTGTCAATATTCCAACGGATAAATTCACGGGTTCAACCACGGGCACACGTCAGCATATGACCGTGCAATTAACCAAGTCTTATTGTCCTGCCAGTCCAATATTATTTGATGCTTGTTGTCACGGAAAAACACTCAAGCAAATGATCATCAAATGGTATCGTATTAGCAAGCATGGAAAAGAAGAGGAATATTTCACACATCTTTTAGATGATGTGAAAGTGGTTTCGTATAAACAAACCTTGGCACATGTCAAAGAGACAAAACATGATAAATATACGCATCAAGATCAAATCGAATTTCGATTCGCCAAGATCACTTTAAAACACCATGATGGAAACATTGAAGCCAGTGATGAATGGATTAACAGGAGTTAGCGGGATTTGTCGCCATAATTGGTACTTGTCATCCTGAACGTCAGCGAAGGATCTCATGAGATCCTTCATTTCGTTCAGAACTGTTCCCCTGTAGCCCGGGTAAGCGTTAGCGCAACCCGGGGTGATTTTTTGGTTACGTTAACATTCAGGATGACGCTGGTTTGCATATTCATGAATAATGTTGTTGAGGTAAAAAATCATCATGTCTCATTCGTTGTTAAACATCTTTCATGATGATAAATCTAAGGTTCAATCAAAAGATCCAAGAACGCTCATCAATAATATTCAATCTCACTTGACTCAGCTATTGAATAGCCGGCGAGGTTCTCTTCGTCATTTATCAGACTATGGTCTTCCTGAATTATCATCCATACATCAATTTTCAAATGAAACATTAACAAAATTTATTTATGCCATAAAAGAAACGATAGAAAAATATGAAACAAGATTAACAAATATCCACATTTCTCATACACAAGAAAATCAATCTGATTGTATTTTGAGACTTCAAATTGAAGGGGAAATTCAAACAGGGGAAGTGATCCATTTTGAGAGTGATTGGTTGCCCACAGGAGAAAAACCTTATGTACGAATACTTCCAGTCTGAAATGCAGCACCTGCATGATTCTGCCCAAGAGTTTGCAGAAGTATATCCTAAGCAAGCTTCTATGTTAAATTTAAAATCAATGCAATCGAAAGATCCTCACATTGAAAGATTATTAGAAGGTACTGCCTATTTAACAGCACATATACAACGGCGATTAGATGATGATTTATCAGAATTCAGTGATTGTATGGTTCATCATTTGTGGCCAGAGATTTTAAAGCCTTATCCATCTGCCTTAATTGCAAAGTTTTCTCCAGTACGTAACCAATTAGTTAAAACCTATGTATTGCCAAAAGGATCAAAATTTGTTTCGCCAGCTGTTGGCCCAGAAAAAATAACTTGTGAATTTAAAACGAGCGCTTCGATAAAAATTAACCCTATCCATATCATTCATATAGAAAGTATAAAGAACCAAAGCCAAGAAGAAGTTCTAAAGATACATTTGAAAACAGATAGTAATATAGAGTTCTC
>JAFEDO010000043.1 GCA_018241565.1 Pseudomonadota bacterium | reverse complement strand
GGAGAGAAGGTCCTAACCTACGAATCAGGCTTTTTGCCTTGCCTTGATACGGGATCTCTTCTCTCATCTCAAGCGTCCTTGAGATTAAGCCTTTCGGCCTACAGGTGTAAACATACAAGCCTTGAAGTTAGCCCTGAGATCCTTCGCAGAGCGAGGGATGACAAGATCAAGAAGGCAATAGGCTCTGACCCCAGTTACCCTTCAGGGGAAATTGAAATTAATATCCCTTTATTAAATTGAAATGTCACGCTTGAACCTGTCGTCGGATTTGAATAAGTCCAAATGACAGTATCTTCGGTTTTTCGGGACTCTACCGTTGTTGCTTGATTAATAAAGGTCGGATCGCCGCATGCGCTACTCACCGTGTCCTCAGTATCCCCTATGCTGACAGGCGAACCATCACCCGTATTATTAACATTTGTTCCACCCATACTGGTAGATAAAGTGGCATTGTTGATAGACACATTTGTGTCACAAATAGATGTGCTTGATACTTCTTGACCTTGTACCTGAATTTTAACAACTTTACCTTCTTTAAAGGTAAATACATTGGTAATGTAAGCCGTCCCATTTAAAGCCACATTGTTCACTTGGTAGAACCATTGCGTTAAGGGAGCTTGTTTCTCAACAACTTCCGTACCTGCTTTCTCTTCTTGTGGCTCTCCACAAGCTCCCTTTACTTGTAAAATATTATCTCCCAATTTAACAGTCTGATAATTCTTGGCGCAATAATACTCTTGCACTGTGTCTGCATAAGCCGTCGAAATAAAAAATCCTAATACGCTAAATAGCATCATCATTGTTTTTGAGTATTTCATAAAGGCATTGTGCTCCCAATCGCCATAACAACTCCAAAACGTACTATAGGCTGAATCAATACTATCGCAATCAACTTTAATCCAATCATGGCAGGGATAGCCGAAAGATCAAATCCTCCTAACGATGGCATAAAACGTCTTATGGGTCGTAATAGTGGTTCTGTAATTTCATGTAACAAATCTACAAAAGAACTATAACTCCCCGGTGGAAACCAACTCATTAAGACCATAATGATAATACAATAAAAGAAAACATTGACCGTGTGATTCAGCAAATCTCCTACGCTCCAAATGAATAATCCAAAAAAGTTAGGCAGCATTCCCGCTTGTAGACCAATCAAACATAATAACTTCAGCAACTCTAATAAGATTAAAAGTATCAGAATAGATAAATCCATCTGATGAAAACGCGGAACCATTTTGCGCATAGGCAATATAATGGGATCTGTGAGTTTAATAATTAATTGCGAAATGGGATCATAATAATTCGCACCCACCCATTGCAAAATCATCCGCAACAATAACACTAAAATACTAAAATCAAATAAAGTACTTACTAAAAAAGTCAGTCCTGCATTTAAACTATCGGGCATATATTTCTCCTAAACAACACTGTCATCTCTCGCTCTGCGAAGGATCTCAGCGTTAACATTGAGATCCTTCGCAGAGCGAGGGATGACACCATCCATTATTCTCTTAAATTATCCTTCCATCTTTGCTAACTCTTTTGCTCTTTCATAAGCGGCTTGTAATGCCTCTTCAAATATTTTTTCTAATTTTGCTGTTTCAAAAACTGCGATGGCTCTTTCTGTTGTTCCTCCAGCAGAGGTTATTTTTTCTCTGAGCGCTGCTAACTCTAGATCAGATTCTAAAGCAAGATGTGCTGCACCTAACGCTGTTTGTTTTACTAATAAATTGGCTATCTCTGTAGATAGTCCTTGTTTTATAGCAGCTTTCTGCATGACTTCCATCACCAAAAAGAAATAAGCAGGACCACTCCCAGATAATGCAGTCACATTATCAATATGTGACTCATCAGATAACCAAACTGTGACACCAACTCCTCGCATCAATGACTCTGCTAAATCTTTTTGTTCTTGTGTTACTAGTGAATTAGCATACATTCCTGTCGCACCACTTCTAACAACAGCAGGTGCGTTTGGCATACAACGAACAATAGGCAATGGAATTCCTAACCATTGTTGTAATGAAGCTTCTCGAATTCCAGTCACAATAGAAATGATGAGTTTATTTATTTTTTTTGCGCATTTTGAAAGTTCTTCTGCGACAGAAAACATAGTTTGAGGTTTAACAGCTAACACTAATACTTCGACTTGTTCAGCAAGCTCACAATTATTTTCTGTAATATGAACACCGTAACAATTTTTTAAGCGTTCTAATTTATCGGGATTTGGATTACTGACCCAAATTTTTTCGGCAGGGTATTGATTACTGATCAATCCCCCAATCAAGCTGGCTGTCATATTGCCAGCACCCACAAAGCCAATAGTTTTATGGTCCATGATTTTTTCTTCCCTCTCTAGAGCCAAATATTGCTGTCCCTATCCTAACTAAAGTAGCTCCATGTGCAATAGCTATTTGAAAATCATCTGACATACCCATCGATAGCGTATCTAAGGGAACACCCTGTTTCTTCAGATCTTTATATATCTGCTGCATTGCTTGGTAAGCTTGGTGTTGTTCCTCATCTGTTTTTAGAGGGGCAGGAATTGTCATTAATCCTCTCAAACGTAACATAGGAAAGTTTAATAGTTCTTTTGCTAGTAAAAAAACTTGTTCAGGAGCAACACCTGATTTAGTTCCTTCTCCACTGATGTTGACTTGAATACATATATTGAGTGGAGGTAAATTTTTTGGACGATATTGATTCAGCTTCTTTGCAATATCCACTCGAGTGACGCCATGCACCCATGAAAAATTCTCTGCCAGTGCTTTTGTCTTATTTGATTGTACTGCGCCTACAAAGTGCCACTCTATTTTCTCAGCACTTAATGTGTGAATTTTTTCTAACGCTTCTTGCAGATAATTTTCACCAAAAGAATGCTGGCCTGCAGCAATTGCTTCAAGAATTTTACTGACTGGATGTGTTTTGCTAATCGCTAGTAAACTGACTGAAGAAGTTGAAGAAGAACAATCCAATTTTTCTTCTGCTTGTCGGATTTGTTCTCGAATCCTATTCAACCTAGATTGAATACTCACTAGATAATATCCAAGATTATGTGTGTGTTTAACGTTTATCCCGTCTACGCGAAATGCTTCTATCATTCTTCACGAGCTTGTCATCCTGAGCGTCAGCGAAGGATCTCAGGAACAACCTTGAGATCCTTCGCTGACGCTCAGGATGACACAGTTCACGCCCAATTCAACCAACGCATCAAGGCTACGACCATACGAACAATCAACAACTTAGAAGCGAATCGACAGCGTTACGCTTCTTCTGTTTCTTCAACTTCTGCATCGGCGTCTGTCACTTCACCTAATGACACAACATCTAACGCATGTAAACCACGTTCGCCTTTCTCTATTCTAAAAGAGACAGCTTGGCCTTTTTCTAAAGCCTTAAAACCTGTTCCTTGAATTGCAGAGAAATGTACAAAAACATCGGGGCCACCTTCTTCAGGTTCGACAAACCCCCATCCTTTTGCATTGTTAAACCACTTTACAATACCTGTTGGCATAGTTTTACTCCCTGTTTTATATCCCTCATTTGAAAGATATATCGTTAATTTATTTTTGTTATTTTTTCCTACTTTTTCTACTTCCTGATTCACTCAACAGATGTTGGCCCCGCCGCACAAATCTCTTGAGACACTGAAAACCGCTTGAAGTTTTCATTAAATTTTTTGATTAACACATTTGCTTCTGCGTCATAATCTACTGGATTTTTCCAAGTATTACGAGGATTTAATAATTGACTATCAACACCTGGTAATGCTTTCGGAATATCTAAATTAAATCCTGGTAGCTTTGTAAACTCTGCTTCCTTAATACTTCCTGTCAAAATTGCGCGAATGATAGCGCGAGTTGTCGGAATATCGAAGCGATTTCCTCCATGCGCATATCCACCGCCTGTCCATCCGGTATTGACCAAGTACACTGGACAATGCGTTGCATCTATTCGTTTCATTAATAATTCAGCATATTCACGCGCTGGACGAGGGAAGAAAGGCGCTCCAAAACAAGTACTAAAAGTGGATTTGATAGCTTCCGTTTGTCCTACTTCTGTACTTCCTACCAACGCCGTATAACCACTCAGAAAATAATAAGCTGCTTGATATTTATTTAATGAAGCCACCGGAGGTAATACACCGTATAAATCACAAGTTAAGAAAATAACAGCGCTTGGTTGGCCTGCATAATTTTCTTCAGCTCGTTTTTTAATATGTTGTCTGGGATAAGCTGCTCTTGAATTACCGGTGATACTCACATCCGCATAATCAGGCAAGTTTGTTTTTGGATCCAATACAACATTTTCTATAATTGCACCGTAATGAATGGCATCCCAAATCACAGGTTCATTCTTTTGAGAAAGATTGATGCATTTTGCGTAACAACCTCCTTCAAAGTTAAAAACTCTGGTATCACTCCATCCATGCTCATCGTCGCCAATTAAAAATCGTTCAGGATCTGCAGATAAAGTTGTTTTGCCAGTACCTGACAATCCAAAGAATAAAGCAACATCACCTTCTTCACCGACATTCGCAGCACAATGCATGGGTAAAACATCTTCCGTAGGGAGTAAGTAATTCAATACAGAAAACATCGCTTTTTTCATTTCACCCGCGTAATAAAGACCGCATAATAAAACTTTCTTTTCGGCAAAATTCAGAATAACAGTCGCTTCACTATTCACACCATCTGTTGCAGGATCAGTTTTCATTCCTGGTACATTTAAGATTTTCCAGATGGGCTTGTCAGTAACCATAGGACCATTGGATTGAATAAATAAATTGTTTG
>JAFEDO010000042.1 GCA_018241565.1 Pseudomonadota bacterium | reverse complement strand
AGAAAATTACATCTCAAAATTTATGAGCAATGGGGTCGGACCCCGTTGATCTATGATGGTTTGTCATCCCGGCCGAGTGCTGAGCTTTTGCAGCACGAGAGCCGGGATCCGGAGTCGTTTTTGTAGCGCTTGGTCAGGATAACAGAAGAAAATAGGAGTGGTCTTTTTGTGACCATATGAAAAACCGGCCGAATATAACAAAGAAAAATTTAAAATAAAAGAAAATTATTTTTAAAAAAAACTGGCGGAGTTTGAATCTCTTTCTATACTGCCAGGCACGAACCATAAAGGACGTGGTTAAAATTATTTCAGGAGTGATTCTAATGTATTTCTTCCTCGTTCTTATTGGTTATAAATAAAAATAATAATAATAAAAAACAATAAGAAAAATGTGAGGGGTAATCATGAACGGATCGACACAGATCTTTCCTTATTTGCAATTGCAAATGAATCTTCAGCATCCTTGTCTCGAAGATTGTTGGCTAGATGGATATGACGCCGCAAGAGACAACCAAGCAGAAGAAAGCAATCCTTATAAACCTAACACTGCAGAATTCCTCCAATGGAGTGAAGGCTTTTGGTCTGGTTTTTATGGTGAGCAACCATTATTTGAAACTCATAACAATATGGGTGTGATGGCAACTCAATATATCAGTCAAGTCTCTAGTCAACCTGCTGCCAATGAACATTTCTGGAATAATCCTCGAGTTCGCTTGTGGGCAACCAGAACATTGAAAGTGGCTGGTGCGATTGCAGCTTCTATAGCGATGTACGAATTCCTAGGACATGTCTAACCTTGATGCGTTTTCCGCATCAAGGTTTTCGGATGTTTTAGAACTTGATTTTGAGGGTTCGCAATCAAGGTCATTGGTGTAGATTGTTTACCAACGTACTAGTATAGGCTGTATCTTTTTGTCTCGTCGTATAGAGCCATGGGATCCTGAGCGGCATATGTAGTAGTACGGGTAGGATTCAATGGGATATCTTCTCCAGCATTTTCTGCGGTTCCATCTCCAGAAACAAAGCTTTTGAAGTAAGAAACACAGGAACCCCAATAACTTTCTTGCTTAACGTTTGATTCTTTAGCTTTGGATATCTTTATTTCTGCAATGCCTTTTAATATATCAGCAACATCACAGTCATCGAGCCTGAGCTCGCTTGAAAATGAAGTGTCATGATAATTATTCAAATGTCTTAGAAAAACGTTTGCTAATTCAGTTAAATATTGATTCCCAGTAAGAGCTGAGGCGATGCTATCTTGGTAAGCATTTTTGGCTGTTTTTAGAGTAGCTTTCGCCGCTGCAATGGCATTATCATGAGCAGATTGCTCAGTAATTTTATTGGCATCGATAATAGCCTGATTATAGGCCTGCATCGCTAGTGCTAGTGAGTTCCTAGCAGTATTTCTTGCAGTTTCATACGTACTAGTGGCATCTTTTTCTAGATCCTTGATCCTTTGGGTATCTGCGCTCGTATAAATGCCTTTATCTAAATAATGTTTTGAACAAAGCGCAAGGACCAAGAGTTTTTCTGCTGCGTGAGAAGTTGCTTTATCTCGATCATCGTTAACAGTTTCAAAACCTAACCATTTGAATGTAGATAGCTCAGTCCATTGACCTATTAAATCAGTCACATGTGCAGGACTGATTTGAGCAAAAAGAAGTTTAAAAGCTTTGGTAAAGTAACATGCTTGCATATCAGGGACAGTTTCAGGATTAAAGAAGCGAATCTTTTCTAGACCCTGCACAAGACCTGGGAAATAAGTATCTAAAAAAGTAGCTATAAACGCAGCTAATTTTTGAGGTAATTCTTTAAAGCCATAGCTATTGAATTCAGCTGTTGAAAGAGCGCTTGCAATCCAAATAAACCAGTATAAAGAAGGGTACTGACTAAAATCAAAAAAGTCTGCTTGCAAGAAATCTGTTTCAAGTAAACTATTTGCTCCTGAAAATGAAAAACAAGCAATGAAAATACAAACAGCGAGAATGCCAGTCCACAATGTTTTGTTGTGTCGCATTTCAACAGGGAATAAAAGTTCAATATTGTCAAAAATCTCTCTAAAAATATGAAAGCCTTCGGGGTAGCTAGGATCTTTGCCAACACATTGTTTCATAAAGTCAAAGATTTTTTGGAAAGAGTGCTTGAAAACACTCGCCAGTGCTGAAACAGCTTGTGCACCAGTATCATATAAGCTACCCGTAATGATGATCGCTACTTGGATCATGAGTAATATAAACGGTGCCAAGGCAAAAGCAGTTAAACCAGTGCTTGCTGAGTAAAGCAGTATTGCTTCTATAATAGATTCGCCGCCTAGTGAAATCGCGCTCAAGACCGTTTGATTAAATAGATGTAACTTGAGTGTTGTACTCACCATATAACCTAGGATTGAGTCGATGGTGAAGACGATAGAAGTTGCTATCGCTAAAAATCGGAGTAGTTTATTTAAATTTGCAAAGGAAACATTATTCCACACAGATTTTAATAAGTGAGATGATAAGAATTGTTCAGAAAAACGATCAAAAAATGATTTAAATGGGCTAGATGATAAAATCGCGCCAGCAAATATATCTAAAGGCAGTCCGCCTAATTCCAATAAACCATTCATCAGTGCTTCGAGATTTTCTCGTGATGGTACATCTCTTATTGCAGCTATTTTTTCCATGATATCTGGATTGTTTTGATAGCGATCTCGTATCGTTGCATCATTTAACAATCGATCAATACTTCTTTGGATGGCGTCTTCTGTCATTTTTTTAAGTTGAAGAGTAATTCCATCTATTGCATCAAATTCGGATGCGCTAAATATTTTTTGTTTTAACATTTCATAAGGTGATTTGAGATAAGGAATCATATTTTCAAAAAAGCCTCGAAGTGAAAAATGATTCATTGCTGCAAATACGATCCAACCTAGTATAGTAAAAATGATATCTAAAGTGCCAAAACTGTTAGGATCAATACCAATCAAAGCAAGTGATAGCGCTGATGTCATGGCCAATACAAGTAAGGATATTTCATAGAAAGTGCCAGATTTTTCGGCATCTGTTCTTAAATTATTTTCACCTTTGCTGGATGAAAAAAGTCTTCGGTAATAATTAGTAATATCTATTAAGAAAGGTACTGCGGTGAGTTGATTGCTTCCGACGGTTCCTAAAATATAAAGGATTGAAAATATTGTTGGATGGATATATTCAGTACCGAAAGTGTGCCCTGGATCAGAACCAAATACTTTAGCAGAGGTGTAGTAGACAAGACCGGAAGTGAGTCCAAAGAAAGTGGAGGGTATTCCCCAAGCAAAATCTTTGAGCCCAACAGGTAAAGACTCGACTGCCTTCATGAATAAGGAATAATAATTCTCTGTGTTAGATGACGCACCACTATTACCGGGTTGATTGCCAATTTGGTAGGGTGCAGCCTCTACGTCAGGCAAGGATTTTTCAGCGAATAAATCAACAGGGGTTTTAGCAGTAGAATGAGGATATTTGCTAAATTTTTTTTGGTTGCGTGCTGATCGTTTTGCTCTTCGTTTCATAATATCCTCGTTTTTTAATGACAAAATTAATAACACCCGATCCGTACTCGGCATCAGTGTTGTTTAGATTTTAATTTTCCATACCAAGAAGATTCGCTGACAAAACAGCTGGAATCGTATTCAGAAAAATCCATTTCTGAAGGCTTGAACAGTCTCTTAGTGGGGTAGTGCCCCACTGTGAGAGAGACTTGAATATAACACCCGCGTATCTGCTAAGAGCAGCAGTTTATACGGATCGCAAACTTCTCATTAGATTTCTAGATTGCATTTCATGTTCTGCTTTTTTAGTAAAAATCAGATCACCTTTCACTTCATATTTCATCAATTTTTCAGGTGTTGTATCCATAGCTACTAGGCTTACTCCTTCCGGCAGAGTTAAAGCTAATGCTGACGCTTCTCGTGCGATTGGATTGTTAGAACGTTCCATAATGACAAGTATAGATGCAACAGTTTGTTCTAACGGAGTATCGTTACCCACCGCTTTTGTTTTAAAGAGACCGTTAAGACCTTCATTACCCTTGAGAGTTGCTATATATGTATCCTGAAGTTTCGAGCGCGATTCTCGTAATGTTAACTTCAATTCATGTTCTCGAGCCTTGCTCATAGCTAGAATTTGAAAGTCTACAGCTTCAATGAGGTCTTTGTTGGCCGCAATGCGCGCATCTCTTGCCTCATCTATTGTATGAGCGTTGCTAAGTAATTTAGCACGGGCTTCTGTATTTTTTGCACGAACTAAAGCTAAATGAGCTTTAGCTTTAGTTTGCTCAAGTTCTTTTGCTGCTAAAGCAAGTTCTCTATTTGCTAAGCAGATGCGTGCTGTACTAAGTTCTCGGACGGATGTCTTAAATTCTTCAGGCTTTGTTTTATGTAAAGAGTTCTTGCGCGCCTCATTGTATGCAGTATTACACGTCTCAGCCTTATTGTAATCATGTTGAATCCATAGACGAAGATTTGTAATATGAACATTGATCTCTTCAAGGCTACGCTCCAAGTCAGCTGTATCGCAAGTTTCACCCGCTGAAACTTGACTTATTTCGGTTCTCAAAGTTTTTAGTACATCAGTGTAAGATTGTTCAACCGGTGATTCTTTCAACTTTTCTATAAGTTCGTTGAGCTGTGTCAATGCTGTTTCGTAATTGGCATCGTGGCCACCGAGATACCTAGATAGACGTCTGAAATCTAATAGTCCGAATAATCTTCGATTTGAGTATTGGTGGACGATATTTTGAATGAGCTCGACAAGCTCATCACGTTGTAAATCTTGTCTTGTTCTTTCAAGGAAGTATTGAGCCAATTGTTTACTGGATCCTTCAGTCATGTTGTGTACCGTAGAAGAAAGCAATTCTAGATTTTCTTTGGCTAAAACCTTTGCTTTTAAGGCTTGTTTTGGATCTTGATATTTCGACCATGTATGTAGGTATAATCTTTTCCACGTGTTTCGTTGTTTATCTTCTGGTTTTTGAGTTAGAGTAGTCGATCTTAGTTTTCTAAGTAACTCAATAAATCTAACTTGCTGTTTCAATGCATGATCATCAGATAGCAGCGGTTGAGTTACTCGACTGCCTTTATCTAAGATAAGCATAAATTCATTTAAAGCATTGATCATTTCTTTGGGGCGCTTGTCTCTGTCGCCGCCAGCGCTGATCAAGTTGCTTAAAGCCAGAGCGCAAGCTACATCACTATTGGGTTTAACACGGCTATTTGAATTTGGCTTATATAACTCATTTAATTTTTTCTTTCGCGCATCTTCAGTAAGTGCTGGGTAGAAAAGTTCGACAGCTGACATGTCATATATAGGTGTCATTCCAATACGTCTTAAGTTATTTTCACGTCCTTGTTGTGTGTTTTGAAGCGTATAGTGGCTGGTAAAAGGTTCCCCACCTTGAATAAATTTAACTTGGCCAAGAGAGTACGCAGAAGGTGTTGTTTCACCGGGTTTAGGTAAAGCATAACTCGCATCGAGTGCAGCTGGGTCACCAGAGATTGATCTGATGCTATCCCAGTTTCTGCGTATAGGTGATCCTCGAAACAAATCTTGAATTCCTGCATCGCAAAATTGAGTTATTTCATCGCTGCGTCTTTGCAAGAATTTTTCAATATCGTCTAATGAAACAGTGGCATTTCCGAGTTCAGTTATTGTGAACATTTCTGGTCTTACTTTTCTAGCTCTTATATTTTCACGATAAGCAAAATAAAGCTTCGCTTTTAAATCGTTACACAAGCCTCTAGCTAGAGTCTTGATATTTTGTCTCAGCATGATTTCAACTTTGATTTCATCGCCTAATTTTTTTAGCTCGGGGAATTGGTGTTCTAAGTCTGCTAAATCTTCTTTCGCAGTTTGAATAAATGTTCTGTTGTGAAACCTAGTATGAAATTTAGGTTTTGTAGTATAGTTTGCATCCACTCTGCTCATTTGTACTATCCACAAGAGATCAAGATAAGCTGCTTGCAAGTTTACGGCAGTAACTTGTTGAAGAGCTAACGCTTTCAATGTTTTTTTTGCGGATTCTGAGTCTTCAGCGCTGTTTGTGCCAGTACCAGAAGCTTTTGCAAGCAGTGATTGTATGCGTACTTTTTCTGGGGGCCGATTGTCAATATGCTTCTTTGCGAGTTTTTTTGTAGCTTCTGATGACGCACATTTTTGCAAATACTCAGCAGGTAGGTATTTAGTAATTAAGTCTTTTAGCTGACTTGGAATCATAGCTATTGTTTTTTGCTCTTCTGGAGTTGGATGATCATTTTTTAGTTGTTGCAAGTAATCTTCAACTAATGCTTTCTTCTCTGCAGAAATAGCGTGCTCATTTGCTAGCAGAAATTCAGCAAAATGGATATAAAGTAGCGTTTGTAGTTGTTTCTCTATGGTTTCGAATTGTGTTTTGTTATAAGCGAGGTCAAGTGAATCGCTTAGCTGCTGTATCTTACCTAAGGTAATGAAGTCTGATTGGTGGGACGTTAAGTATTCAGCGCGATGTTTCAAGACGAGTTTTTGCAACGCGATTTCATTTATTTTTTTCTTTCCTACGTCAGATGTGCTTTTTATTTCACGTATGAAACCTTCAGCAGTTTTTCTGAGGTCTTGGTTTGCATGAACAGCTATTAAATATTCATAAACTCCATGAATGCCGCTTGGTTGTACCCCTGTTACTATGAGGTTCTCTATTTGTTCTTCAGCTAATTCTCGGAAATAGGCATCTTCTCTTTCCAATAAGATCCGTGCGTGAGTATCGTGTGATGCGCTCTCTACTAGTAGATATGTTTTTTCATAAGCCCTGAGCTGTGCACCTATTTTTGTGGATACCTCGTTTTGAGGAGTGGTACTCGTTATGCATAGATGGTTGCGATTTTGCCTCTGAGCAAGGGCGGCGTTAGCTCCAGTAATCCAATCTTGTTGTGTATTAGGGGCAGAATCGGTGCTAACGGGCGGCGTAAACAGAAGTCGATCATGTAATTTGATTACCAGTTTTTTGCCTTTTCTACCGCTCATCGTTAAGATCTCCTATGTGTATGCCAAAACACGTAGATTTTCGGTTTTTGATAGCCATTTATTGAGTGTCAAAATCCCGAAGATATCGGTGCTGTTAGCGTAAAATCTAAAATACTCAGACCTTAGAAAGTACCACCAATATAGATACTCTAATGTCTGAATGTTAAGGTACTATTAAATTAATCGCAGTATACATGGGTAAAAACACCCAGGGCAAGCGTTTTGTTTTTTTATATCTTTATTTACCTTTTTTATAATATCCGGGTTTTGGAATTAAAGACAAGACGTTTAAAAAATTCTCGTTTACACTAGCGCACTTTTCTTTAGATTAGAGTAAAACATGATCTTCCAACCCTTAGCTTTATACATTGGTTTACGTTACACGAGAGCGAAACGACGCAATCATTTCATTTCGTTTATTTCGCTGGTTTCTATGTTAGGTATTGCTTTAGGTGTAGCGGTATTGATTACCGTACTTTCTGTGATGAATGGATTTGATGAACAAATTGAAAAACGGTTCTTTTCACTGGCTAATCACGTCACGGTTCGCGCTTACAATGATGCGATTCCACATTGGCAAACATTAAAAACACAAATCAGTAAAAATCCAGAAGTAGTGGGTGTTGCCCCCTTTGTTGGCGGGCAAGCCTTACTCGCTTCTAGTGGGCAAAATTTAGCAGTGTTTGTGATGGGTATTGATCCCAGTCAAGAGTCCTCAGTCTCTGAATTAAATTCAAAGATGATAGAAGGTTCTATTGGTGCCTTAAAACCAGGAACATTTGGCATATTGCTAGGCAGACAATTAGCAGATAGTTTGGCTTTGCAACCAGGCGATAAAGTGAATGTTATTGTTCCTCAAGTCGCTGTGACACCGGTTGCGTTGGTCCCACGTTTTAAACGATTTACCGTAGTTGGTATTTTCAGCGCAGGTAATGGTTTTGGTTACGATTCAAAATTTGCATTTATCAATCTCACTGATGGACAAAAATTATTTGGATTAGGTCAGAACGTCACCGGCATGCGAATAAAAATTCAAGATTTATATCATTCAATTTCAGTCGCACAAGCGATTGCGCGCAATATACCCAAAGAATATTACGCGACGGATTGGACACAACAGTATGGAGAATTGTTTGCAACACTTCGCATGGAAAAAACGGTGATATTTACCATTCTCACATTAATTATTGCAGTGGCTACTTTTAATTTGGTTTCTTCATTAGTGATGTTAGTGACTGATAAGCAATCTGATATTGCTATTTTAAGGACATTAGGTGTTAAACCTAAAACTATTCTCGCTGTGTTTATGGTGCAAGGGACAGTGGTTGGTTTATTGGGAACTTTATTGGGATTAATCGGTGGTATTATTTTAGCGTTGAATGCAACAGCAATTGTTGATTGGATACAACATTTATTTTCCGTACAATTTGTCACTTCTGAAATGTATTTTGTGGATTATTTACCTTCTAAATTACAACTCAACGATGTTGTGATGGTTTGTTGCATCGCCTTAATTTTTAGTTTTTTGGCGACTATTTATCCCGCATGGCGAGCATCGCGTGTTCAACCCGCGGAGGCATTGCGTTATGAATAATCCCGTTATTTTTTGTCAAAATCTTAAGAAAACATTTCAAGATGGTATTCGTGAAGTGAATGTTTTAAAGAATGTGAATTTAAGTGTTGCGCCAGGGGAAAGAATAGCTATTTTAGGAACATCAGGTTCAGGGAAAAGTACTTTATTACAATTATTAGGTGGATTAGATAAACCAACGGCTGGTGCTGTGTTTGTCGGTGGAGAAAATTTAATTGATTTATCAGAAGCTGAGCGTTGTTATTTGCGTAATCATCAGTTGGGATTTATTTATCAATTTCATCATTTGTTACCAGAATTTACGGCATTAGAAAATGTGGCTATGCCATTATTAGTGCGTGGTGCGAAACCAAAATATGCATGTGCAGAAGCATTAGAATTATTGAGTGCTGTGGGTTTGAGAGAACGAGTGACGCATAAAATTGGTGAGTTATCCGGGGGAGAACGTCAACGAGTAGCGATTGCGAGAGCCTTAGTCACAAAGCCTGCCTGTGTATTAGCCGATGAACCTACAGGTAATTTAGATGCCAATACCGCTGAAAAAGTTTATGAATGTATGTTGGAACTGAATCAAGCTTTACATACGAGCTTCATTATTGTGACTCACGATATTTCTCTCGCCAATAAAATGAATCGGGTTGTAAAGTTAGTGAATGGCGAATTACACGCTGCTTGATGCGTTTATGTGTCATCCCTCGCTCTGCGAAGGATCTCAGCGGTATCACGAGATCCTTCGCAGAGCGAGGGATGACAACAGGAGAGCAACGGCAGGACCCGTTCGCGCGATCTCACTAAATGAAGAATTAGGATAGTCCATAGCTAGGATGAATCAATCATTCTAAAGTAGAGTTTTCCTATGCGACTATTAAGATTATGGGCTGTAGCTTTTTTATTAGGTGCGTTTTTATTTAAAGAAATTTCAGTTTTACCTAATTGCACGCTCAGTATTTTTTTTCTGATTACTGCATTAATAGCGGTTATTTTTTCTAGACGTTCAATCTGTCCACAATTATTCAGTGCAATTTATTTAGGATTTTCTTGGGCGCTTTGCTATACCCATATATTACTCAGTCATCAGCTGCCGATAGAACTTGAAAATAAAGATCAAGTCATCTCAGGTGTTATTGCTTCCATTCCTGAAAATAAATCTCGCGGAATAGGTTTTGAATTTCAAACGTCGAGCGCAAAAATAAAATTATCTTGGTATGGGGATGTGCCCAAATTGCAAGTAGGTGATCGCTGGCAATTGAAAGTTCGATTAAAACGTTTGCATGGGTTTTCAAATCCAGGTGGATTTGATTCAGAGATGAATGGGCTATCTCATGGCATTCATACGATTGGTACAGTACGAAATAGTATTGAAAACAAATGTATCGAGAGTCATTGGTTTTCTCATCCTATCGATAGGATCCGGGAATTCATTGTGAATACACTGGATCAATTGAAATTGAATTCGAATAGTGTGGGTGTAATCAAAGCATTAATTGTAGGCGTGCGAGATGGCATTACGCAATCTCAATGGGAAGCATTGAGAGCAACAGGAACGATTCATTTAGTCGTTATTGCTGGTTTGCATGTGAGTTTAATTTCCGGATTTATCTATTTTTGTGTTGCGCGATTTT
>JAFEDO010000041.1 GCA_018241565.1 Pseudomonadota bacterium | reverse complement strand
TAATTCGTCTAGCCAAGCGATATATCCAGTCATGAAGTCACCTAGGTTTTTAAGGAAGCCGCATTCTACCGGGATTCGCTTTAGAAATGTAGGGTCAATACCTCATTTCTATACGGTGGCATCGGATAGTTTCCTTGAAAACCATACGATGGCATCGTATAGTTTTTAAAATCCCATTCCACAAGACTGGACAGAAGAAGAAAACGGAGTTCTTAGCCAATGTTTATCGGTACTTGCAAATTCACTATTCGCCTCCCAGAGAATCTAGACTTAAAAGGAAAACGTAGGATAGTTAAATCCTTATGTTCCAAACTGCGCAATCAATTTGATATTGCGATTGCTGAAGTTGGTTCGCTTGATTTGTGGCAAATAGCCGAATTGGGACTTGCTTACGTAAGTAATGATAAAAAACATGCAGAAAGTGTGTTATCGAATATCATAGAATACATTCATAATGAACTACATGGCGATTTTGAGTTGATTGATCATAAAATTGAAATACTTTCAAATGGAAAATAAAACATGAAACGAAACATATTCTTTATCTCTGATGGAACCGGTATTACAGCAGAAGCACTCGGGCATAGTTTAATGTCTCAATTTGAAGGAATGGAATTTGAACCGGTGACGATTCCTTATGTTGATGATGAAGAAAAAGCGTTACAAGCTGTCAATCGAATTAACCAAGCAGGCACTCATAATAAAATCAGACCGATTGTGTTTGCCACTTTAGTCAATCCAAAAATACGACATTTAATTGAAACGAGCCAAGCAAAGGTTTTTGATTTCTTTGAAACATTTTTAGAACCCATCGAAACCGAATTACAAACGAAGTCCTCTTACACCGTCGGAAAAATTCATAGCGCAAAAAACAATAATGTTTATCAAACGCGTATTGAAGCCATTAATTTTGCACTCGCAAGCGATGATGGCATTGGTATTCATCATTATAAAGAAGCAGATTTAATATTAGTTGGGATTTCGCGTTCAGGTAAAACACCAACTTGTCTTTATCTCGCTTTACAATTTGGAATCAAAGCCGCTAATTTTCCATTTACTGAAGATGATATTAGAAATTCTAGTTTACCGAATAGCCTACTGCATCATCGTAAAAAACTATTTGGTTTAACCATTGCCGCTGAACGCTTACAAAAAATAAGAACAGAACGTCGTGCCAATAGTCGCTATGCTTCTCCAGAACAGTGTCGATTAGAAGTCCAAGAAGTCGAAGCCCTCTTCAATCGTTTTTCTATTCCATTTATTAATACAACGGCATTATCGATTGAAGAAATTGCAACGAAAATACTGGCAGAAACGGGTATTGAAAGAAGATTGTTTTAATATGCTTCATAATCTCGCAATATTGGTTGCTATAGGTATATAATCCAAGCTCTTTTAAACTCATGACTTACTATGACGACTTCAAACTACTCTCAAGCAAACGAATTACAGCCTCTGGCCGCTCGAATGCGACCTCGCAATTTCGACGACTTCTTTGGGCACGCGCATCTTTTGGGGAAAGGAAAACCTTTACGAATTGCGATTGAAAGTAATCACCCGCATTCGATGATTTTATGGGGTCCTCCAGGATCTGGAAAAACGACGCTCGCATCCATGATTTCTCATCACTCGAATGCTCATATGGAAAAGCTATCGGCAGTTTTATCCGGTGTTAAAGAAATCCGTGAAGCGATTGCTTCCGCCAAAGAAGCGCAAAAGAAAAATCAACGCACTATTTTATTCATCGATGAAGTGCATCGTTTTAACAAAGCTCAGCAAGATGCTTTCTTACCACACGTAGAAGATGGCACGGTCACTTTCATTGGTGCCACAACAGAAAACCCGTCTTTTGAATTAAATAATGCTTTGCTTTCTCGTGCACGAGTTTATGTATTGAAACGATTAGAAGAAAATGATCTCTTGCAAGTCATTAGCGCTGCTCTTCATGATGAAGACCGAGGTTTAGGGAAATTAAAACTCAATATACCTCAAGATTTACAAAAAATGATTGCGCATGCAGCCGATGGTGATGCAAGACGCACACTCACCTTTTTAGAAATTATTTCTGAATTAGCCATCACTCAAGATGATCAAACCACTGTCACAGAATCTATTGTGAAAGAAGTATTATCGGGTGGCACTCGCCTCTTTGATAAAGGCGGCGAAGCTTTTTATGATCAAATTTCAGCACTACACAAGTCTATACGAGGCACTGATCCCGATGCAGCGCTCTATTGGTTTATGCGTATGATTGATGGGGGTTGTGATCCTTTATATATTGCGAGACGTTTGGTGAGGGCCGCTTCTGAAGATATTGGTAATGCTGATCCGCGTGCTTTACAAATCACGATGAATGCCTGGGATGTACAAGAACGACTGGGAAGCCCAGAAGGTGAATTAGCACTTGCTCAAGCCGTTGTTTATCTTGCGTGTGCCCCAAAAAGTAATGCCGTATACAAGGCATTCAATGCGGTTATGCGTGATGTACAACAATATGGTTCATTAGAGGTTCCTTTGCATTTACGTAATGCGCCAACCAAACTGATGAAAGCATTAGATTATGGCAAAGAATACCGTTATCCTCATGACGAACCCGGTGGCTATGCGAAAAATGTTAAATATTTCCCTGATGAAATGCCAGAAAATGTCTATTATAGGCCGGTTACTCGAGGGTTAGAAATTCAAATCAAAGAAAAATTGGAGACTCTTAAAAAGTAGTATGACATCTCGCATTCACTCATGTATTAACACTTTAGATTTTTCAAGATTACATCAAAGAATTATCGAGATTTCCTGTAACTATCCAGATGTCTGTGCTTTGTTCCGTGAATCCCGGCTCGCGCGCTGCACATATGGCTTGTCATCCCGGCCTCGTGTTACGGTTTTTGTAACACGAGAGCCGGGATCCAGCGTCGTTTTGCAGCGCTTGGCCGGGATGACGAAAGACCGCTGAATAGTTACAGAGATAATACAGATTTTTAATGAAATTGAAGGCAATAAACCTCATGAAAGGAACTTCCATCAACCAAGAACTCAGTGATAATTTTCCCAAGATAGGAGCAATGGCTGAGCAAATTTCTTTGGTATTAAAAACCACTATAGAACTCTTTGAAGATGAGACTCTTAAACCAGATAGTTTCTTTTGTTTTACGCTATTTTGCCAATATATGAATGCGATTGAAGAACAAGAAAATTTAAAAATTCAA
The DNA here is from genome assembly GCA_018241565.1 of Pseudomonadota bacterium. Classification (GTDB taxonomy): domain Bacteria; phylum Pseudomonadota; class Gammaproteobacteria; order JAFEDO01; family JAFEDO01; genus JAFEDO01. The sequence continues at coordinate 11,863 of JAFEDO010000041.1, read as the reverse complement.
AGTGAATTAGATAAGCTATCTGAAAATGATTCAGAAACTCTTGAAAGACTAAATGAATCGTATCTCAAAGGTATTACGCTCCTTATCACAACGCTAAAAGATGCAAATGGCGATTTTAATAAAGGACGTTGGCTTGCAAGATATTTAATGCGAGATAATTCTTCAGAATCTTTGACAGACGAAGAAAAAAAGAAAAACTGTATTCGGTTAGCGATGGAAGGAAAATTTGATCAACTCGCACCTAACGGCTTAGATATCACTGATAGCAAACTACTTAAGCTAAGCTTAGGCTCTCAACAACGTCGATTTACAGAAGGTGTAATAGTCGAAGCATTCAATAGCACCATATTCAAAATAACTAGTGGCTCTATGAATGACTCATCCCTTTCAAATACAGACATAGCGCTAATCCGTTTTTTTGGGAGTTACTTTGAAGCTTATGGCGCACTTCAAATGAATTTAGCTTCAACCAATAAAATAATTAATAAAATAGTTTCTCCTTCTGATTCTAAAGAAAAAAAGAAGTTCAAAATATATGATGCCAAAATAAATAATACTTTTTTTGCCGCAAGTGAAATTTATAAGAAAAAACCAAGAGTCATTGGAGACGATGACAACGATATTTTAGGATTAATTCAGAGACTCTCAGAAAACTTAAGTGCCATTCAAGTAAAACTCGAAACGCTCAAAAGTTTAATTAGTGAAATAGAATCCTCACTCACTGAATCAAAAATATTAAATGAAGTTATGGATTGTCAAAAACTCAGCGCTGGGTATTTAAACTGTATCACCGTAATTTCTATGATCAAAGCTGTCTTGTATCAGATGCTACCGATAGAAATGCATATAGATATAGGATGTTTTCCCGAGTTCGATTTGTTAGATTATGCGTTACACGCCTGTAATAAAGAAGGTATTCTTTATTACCAAGAATTAAATAACATAGCGAATTTATGTCAATTACCGACACCTGTATATTTCAAAGAAACTCAGGATTCAAATGGCACTTCAAAATATGCATTAACATGTAACTCTCTTTATACTTTCAATGAACGACACACTCTTTTTAATGCATTTTTAACGAGTGACCATATAAAAAATGGATTTCCAGTAGAACATACCATAATTCTCTTAGACAAAATGGCACACTGGGTTGTCCTAGGAGCAAACACTGAAGATACGCAGAAAATTATTCTTATGACTGCAGAAAATTTAACTCAACTAGAAAATCGGGATAAATTAAAATCTATTCCCATGAGTGATGATTTACGTGCAGCGTTAGAGGGATTTCCAGAACCAGAAAAACCTTCGTTTCTAGGCAAAATATTTTCCCAGTGAGATTCCAGTTTGCAAACTACAATATAAAAACTTCCATTCCTAAACTTTCGCATTTTTCTTGCAAAGCACGATTCGTTATCACTGCAACACTCACCTTTTCTGGTTGGAGATAAATGTTCGCAACACGCACTAAATCATCAAGCGCAATATGCAATCTCAATTATAAATCGGCGAATATGATGATGCAGAGCTACTTTCTGATGATAATAACCGCGCAATTTTTTCTAATCCATCTACCGCTGTTTGGTTATAGCAATTAATTTCCAGTATAGAATTATAATCTTTTTGAGCGCTTTTCAGGACATATTCCTTTTGTGTTGCATTTGCAACTTTATCAGCCATATATAAATTAAACTCTGCTCGTGATAATAGAATTTTTTCTTGATCAGTCGGATGGTCTTTTAACAATTGTGTGAATTTATTTAGTATTTCCTGCACATTAGGTTTATCAAAAAATTGATAACTTGATTTAATTCCTCCCAAAATATCCGAAATTTCTTCAATAGGTTTAAGCGATTCTTCGAGAGGAGCAAGCGAAATATCTTGTCTTTGTTGAGGACTCTGTCCCGTTAATTTTTGCGATGCTATAGGGGGTATGTAACCTGGAAGCGAAGTAGTTGATGTCTTATCCGGTAGTAACGTCGAAAGATATTCTATCGACATATTAGGCTTAGCTAAACTTACGGGTAATACTCCCTCTCGAAATAATCTATCCGTTAGCTCTTGATAATGAATATTAAAACGTTTATCAAATATTTTTTTTGCTTTTTTTACCGAGTTAGTTATCAACGTTTTTCCACTCTCTCCTTGCTCATAAAGAATGTTTAAAACCAATGACAACCCTTCCACACTCAAATCTTTATTTGTATTTAAAGCTAGCAAATCCAATAATGAATGCTTCCCATCCACTAGCTTTTCCACAATATTAAAAGTTTTATCATTCAGGAATGATAAAAATAAATTTAACTCATCATCACCACCAAATTGACACAAAAAATGTAATGGTGTGTATCCTGCAAATTTTGTGTATGGAACTTTTGTAGACAGTTGTTGTATTGCCTCATCACGTTTTGAGTCCAACAGAACAAGCATTAGTTTGAGTGCTTCAACGCTAAGTTTTTTTTGTATGTTATAACAAATCAAGTGCAACACAGAATAGCCACTATAATCCATCGCAAGAGAAGTTTTAGCTATTCTTACCTTAGCACCTATGAACTGTAATACTACCTTTAATTCTTCTAAACCATGATGTCGACAAACTTCATGCAGCACTGAAGTTTGAACCAAAGATATATGCTCTGGATTTGATTGGGTGCTCGACAATCGATCCTTTTCACCCGATTGTAAATTATTGAGAACTAAAGCCATAGATGAAGCATCCGCTTTTTCATTAGCGCATAAACATTCCAAAACATACCTAGCACGACATCCCATTCTTGCTAGCTTTAACTCACTAAGTTCATGATCCATTACTAATTCATTAAGCTCATGAGATACGTTAATATCACACGCTATTAATCGTTGATAAACAGCCCTGATAGTTTCTGGGTTGCCACTTACACATGCCCAACCAAATGCGCGTGCTCCTCCAAAGCTACTATCTAATGATACTAGCAATTCCTCAGCTGTAAGTTTAGCAATTTCACTCAAGTTACTAGTATCGATATACTTTCTGATTTCCTTTCTTCGCTGTGCAGTTACCATAAGATACCTCGTACTTTGTTTGAATCAGATTTATTAATTATTACTTTTTATAGGTTACAGGGCAAAAATTTCCATGCTCAAACCTTCACATTTCTCTTGTTCGGTTCGACTTGTTATCACGGCAACAGTCGCCTTTTCTGGTTGGAGATAAATGTTCGTAACACGCACTAAATCATAAAGCGCAATATGCAATCTCAATTATAAATCGGCGAATATGATGGTGCAGAGCTACTTGCTGGTGGTAATAACCGCGCAATCTTTTCTAATCCAGCTGCCGCCACTTGGCTATAAGGGTTAGTTTTACGGACAGATTCGTAATCCTTTTGAGCGCTTTCCAGAGTGAATTGCTTTTGTGCTGCATTAGCAACTCTATCATACATATGTAAATTAAACTCTGCTCGAGATAATCGGGTTTCTGCTTCTGCATCAGGATATTCATCTAATAATTGGATGAACTTATTCAATATCTCCTGCACATTAGGGTTATCAACAGATTGATAACTCGCTCTAATTTCTCTCATCATATTCAAAAAGCTCTCAGCGGATCCAAGTGGTATTTCAGTAGGGTTATTTGAAGTATTATTTCCTTGTTGAGAACTCGATTTCGTTAATTCTTCCATCGCTGCTTTAGCTGGTACGCAATTCGGATCTTTATTAAGTGCATCGTTATAATCTTTTAATGCAGCATCTTTATCTCCAAATAATTTATGCGCTTCACCCCGCATGAAATATTGGAACGCAGACCTACAATGAAGCACACTCTTGGCTTGCCCATAATATTCACTTGCCTTTTGCTCCATTCCTAAATGTTTGCATGCGATACAAAGACCACTGTACGAGGCGCATAACTCTTCATCAGGATTTTTGCCAGCCAGTTTAATTGCTTTCGTAAAATCATCGAATGCGTCTTGATGCCGGTTTAACTTTAGCCTAGCGTAACCCCGTTTAATGTATGCAAAAATACATTTAGAATCTAAGCTAATGACTTTAGTAAATTCTTGTTCTGCATCATTGTAGCAATTTAAATTTCCCTTAGCTTCACCAATGTGGAAATGGGCAATAAGAGCAGCAGTTCCCGTCTTATTTACATTCATCATTGCTTCAAAATCTTTAATTGCTCCCTCGTGATCACCTACTTTAGCTCTGAGTAATCCTTTTTCGAAGTGAGCATAAGCAAGCTTTGGATCTATGCGAAGCGCTTCGTTCAAAGCGCTCATTGCTTCATCATAAGCAGCCTTATCTATGCTGCTTTTACTCCTAATATTCATACCAGTAGAAAGATGCCTAAAGCCTTTAGATTTGAACGCTGAATCTAACATCATTCTACTAGCATTCTTCATGATTTTTTTCCTCCCTTTAACTAACTTAAAATGACTTTATCTTATCGAATCCTTTTGACCGCCCACATGCTAACACTATCAATTTGTTAGGGCAATATCGTTATTAATATTTTACAGTATAGAAATAAATCTCTTATGAAATGAGGCGGGAAGCACTCTTATTGTTTAAAGCGCAAAAACTTCCATTCCCAGGCTTTCACATTTCTCTTGCAGAGCGCGACTCGTTATCACTGCAACACTCGCCTTTTCTGGTTTGAGATACATGCTTGCAACACGCACTAAATCATCTAAGGTGACTTGTAAGATCCGTTGACGATATCGCATACGTTGCTCTGGTGTTCTACCAAATGCACTATTGTAAAAGGCTTTTTTAGCTTCTCCAGCGGGTGAGGAAGGTTTATCGATCGCAGCAACGACATTTAACACAGCTTCTTCTAATTGTGACGCTTCATGTTTTTCATTTAAAACCCAATCAATCGCTCGATCAAAATCAGTTAAAGTTTCTGTTAAACGCGGATCACGATAGGAATAAAATTGAAAAGATGCGTTATCTGGATCATGACTTGCACCACCACCATAAGCACCACCCTCTTCTCGGATCACGCGATGTAAAAATCCATTTCTCATGAATGAAGCTAAGATCGTTAATGCGGCTGCATCCGGATGTTCTATCGGAACCGTAGGATAAGACTTGGCACAAAAGTTTACTTGAGTGCTCGCGACCCAACATTGCTTTACTTGGTGATGCACAGGAGATAAATTGAAAGTTTGATAGTGATTCTTTTCAATGGGTGATTTGCCCCACTGTGCATTGATATCTTGAATCAATCGTTTTTGATTTTCTTCTTCACCAATTAATAAAAATTCTCGTGGCATGCTTTTTATTTTTTCATGAATCGATGCCATCGATTCTGAAAATAACTTTTGATATTTTGGATCTTTTAATTTTTCATCCCAAGTCTTTAAAAATAAAATACTCGGTAATCCATACCAACGTTGCGATAAAGCCGCATTCGAACTCATGCCACTGGCCGCAGCCATCATGGCGTAATTATGCCCATTACCCGTAACACTTTGTTCTTTTTGCACGCGCATTTGAGCCATCAATTCCTGAATACGATTGACTTCATCAAAACGGGTAGTTTCTAGCGTTTCATATAATAAATTTGTTAACTCGCCATGGTTTCTCGTTAATGCTTTACCTGAAACTGTAAACTGTCCTTTTAATTGTTGCGGATTATCAATGGAACTCCGAACTAATAAAGAGGCACCAACTCCACCACTCACACGTGCTTGCCAATCTTGAACTTCTAAATAATCTTTTCCAGCACATCCTAGTTCGCCCATACAAGAAACCATATGCGGTAATATTTCTAATAATTCTTCGTTAAATTCGGGTAAATCGATCACGATATCTTGGTAAACAATCCCATTAGTGCCTTGTGGGTAGTACATCATAGGTAAAGATTGCGATGATAAACTGTGACCAGAAGGAATTTTCAAATTCGGTGGCACATCATGCAAAGTGACTTTGGGTAATATATCAGCATTTTGCTTTTTACGCTGACGTTCTTGTAAAGTCTTGGCTTGCTCTACTATTTTTTTCTTTTCAGTATCATTTAATTTTGACTTAATTTCAGAAAGTTTTTTTGCTTCTTCTTGAATCGCACGTTGTCCCATCTGTGCATCCGGCTTTAAAACTAATCTCACTCGGTGCGTGTTATCTAATAATAATTTGGAAACTAATTGCTTAATAAAATTAGGATCTTGAATTTGTTTTCGCAATTTCTCAATCACTGGATCAATATCTAAAACAGAAATTGGATCATGATAATGAATCGCTGGCGTTAAACCATTGAGTAATAATTGCAAGCCGTAAGGATAGCCCCCACCACTAATTTCTCGTTGTGATAATTCTAATTGATGTAAAGCGGCTTCTAATTTTTCTTTTTCAATACCATGTTCAGCCACATCACGTAAAACTTTCAATATTAATTCTTCTACTGCAGTCGCCTGTTCTGGATTGCTACCCTCCAAACCACAACTAAAGAGTATTTCATGCATAGAATCTTCTAAACCACATAAGGATGACGGTGCTGCACCCAGTTTTGTGGTTTCCAACGCTTTACGCAATGGTGAAGCGCTATTATCTAATAAAACACTACTCAAAAGATTGGTTTGAAATAATAATTCTTGATCAACGTTAGATCCTAATAACCACGCTAAAACAATGTGCGTTTTATTAGAAATATCCCCACTACCCTCTTCAAGTGGATAACTTTCTTCGACTTCAATCGGTGCTAAATAACGTTGCTCATCTTGAATAAAAATTTTTTCGTTTGATTGAGAAAAATGTTTCAAAGCTAAATCATGAAAATGTTGCTGATGTTCTGCAGCAGGAATATCTCCATAAGTCATAAAAATGGCATTACTTGGGTGATAATGTTTTTTATAGAATGCCTTTAATTGTTCATGACTTAAATCAGGAATACTTTCCGGATCGCCACCACTGTTGTAGTGATACGTTGTCGTTGGATAGACATATTTACACAAAGTATGCCAAAGAATACTCGTTGGAGCACTCATGGCACCTTTCATTTCATTAAACACAACACCCTTGTAAATCAAATCTGTTGTGGGGTCGTCTAATTTAGAAAACTCTACCCGCCAACCTTCTTGTAAAAAATCTTCTTCTTTAATATTTGGAAAGAAAACCGCATCTAAATACACATCTAATAAATTATTAAAATCTTTTTTATTTTGACTTGCGAAAGGATAAGCGGTCCAATCACTGCTCGTAAACGCATTCATGAACGTATTGAGTGAACGACGTATCATCATAAAAAATGGATCACGAACCGGATAGCGTTTACTACCACATAATGCCGTATGTTCAAGAATATGAGCAGCCCCTCTTGAATCCATCGGTACTGTTCGTAAAGCAACTAAGAAAACATTTTCTGGATTTTCCGCCGCTAAATGAAAATGCTGCGCCCCTGTTTTTTTATGCTTATATTCTTGTAGTTCTAATTTCAGCGAATGGATCTCGTGAATTTTAATTAACTCAAACTCTGAATGCTGTTTTTTTTCTGACATTATCTAATCCTTATAAATCTATGTGTCACCATTCTGAGAGAACTTGTCATCCTGCGGGAATTTGTCATCCTGAGCGCCAGCGAAGGATCTCAGCAGTATCACGAGATCCTTCGCTGACGCTCAGGATGACAAGCTCCGAAGTTCAAGATGACGAGCTCTTTACTTCAGGATAACAAGCTAGTAAAAATGCAGGACCCCGAAGCCCTACTCTTTACCACTAAACTATCCACATCTCCATAAATTCATCCACCGGCATTGATTCTAGTTTTTTCTGATCGGAACATAATGCAATGATTTTATCGACTTGTGCAGAAGGTAAAATCGTACTGATGTTATTTTTAAATTTTCGTTCTAGCACTGGGATCCCTTCTTCTCTACGACGACGATGACCAATGGGGTACTCTATCGTTATTTTATCTGTGCTGGTGCCATCTTTAAAAAAGATTTGAATTGCATTTGTAATGGATCGTTTTTCAGGATCTAAATAATCTTTAGTAAATGCTGTATTTTCTGAGACTTTCATTTTTTGCCTTAGGGCATCGATTCGAGCATCTTGCGCTACTTTGTCTTCGTAATGATCTGCGGTTAAATCACCAAACAATAATCCAATAGCCACCATGTATTGTAAACAATGATCGCGATCTGCTGGGTTATGGAGCGGACCTTCTTTACTAATAATGCGAACTGCCGATTCATGCGTCACTAATTCAATACGCTCAATGTCTTCTAACCGGTTTTTCACGAGCGGATGAAGTTGTGCCGCAATTTCCACCGCAGTTTGTGCATGAAATTCTGCGGGATAAGAAATCTTAAATAAAACATTTTCCATCACATAGGAACCATAAGAACGTTGAAACTGAAATGGCTTACCCTTGAATGAAACATCATAAAATCCCCACTGCTTTGCTGTTAATGCACTGGGATAACCCATTTCACTTTTCATCGTTAATAAAGCCAAACGTACACCCCGACTGGTTGCATCACCGGCTGCCCACGATTTACGACTACCTGCATTCGGTGCATGACGATATGTTCTTAAACTTTGTCCATCGACCCAAACTTGTGATAGAGCCCGCGCAATATCGTCTTCTGAACCACCGAGTAAAGCAGTGACAACAGCGGTCGTGGCCAATTTAACAAGAACCACATGATCTAATCCCACTCGATTAAAACTATTTTCTAATGCCATCACACCTTGAATTTCATGTGCTTTAATCATCGCCGTTAAAACATCTTTCATGAGTAGCGGAGATTTTGAAGAGGCTTTTCGGGTACGACTGAGATAATCGGCAATAGCCAAAATGCCGCCTAAATTATCAGAAGGATGTCCCCACTCTGCAGCCAACCAAGTATCATTGAAATCCAACCAACGAATGATGGTGCCAATATTAAAAGCCGCTTGAACAGGATCTAGTTCATAACGAGTACCTGGCACTCTGGCACCACACTCTACTGAAATACCAGGCACTATTGGACCTAGCAATTTAGTACAAGCAGGATAATTCAACGCTAAAATACCGCAACCTAAGGTATCCATCAGACAAAGACGCGCTGTGTTGTAGGCTTCTTCACTATTAATTTGATATTGATTGACATATTGGGCGACGTTCGTTAATTCAGAATCGTAATTAGGTTTGATATTGCTATCAGCAATGTGATGACTCATTGTTTATCTTTCCTCTTGCTTTTGCGTGAGCTTGTCATCTGGTGAACAATGTCATCCTGAGCGAAGCGAAAGATCTCAGTGATAACCTTGAGATCCTTCGCTGACGCTCAGGATGACAAGCTCGCGCAGGATAACATTGTTCACCAGATGACATTAAATTTATCTCTCATCAATCTGAACAAAACTTCTCGGAGCTGGGCCGATATATTCTGAATCAGGACGAATTAATTTATTATTACACCGCTGCTCTATCACATGCGCTGACCAACCCGTAATTCGTGACATTACAAAAATGGGTGTAAACATCGGTGTTGGAATACCGCAAAAATGATAAGCAGATGCGCTGTAAAAATCTAAATTGGGAAATAATTTTTTTTCATCCCACATCATTTTTTCTATACGTTCTGAAACTGGAAATAAAATCTTATCTCCTGCCGCATCCGATAATTTCTTGGACCATTCTTTAATAATGTCAGAGCGCGGATCCGATTTGGTGTAAACCCGATGACCAAACCCCATAATTTTCACTTTTTCAGCTAATAATTTTTTAATGCCTGCTTCTGCTTGATCAGGCGTTTTAAATTGTTCAATCAATTCCATTGCTGCTTCATTCGCACCACCATGTAAAGGTCCACGTAAAGTACCAATAGCCGTCGTAATGCACGAATAAAAATCTGAAAGTGTGCCCGCAGTTACTCGAGCTGCAAATGTAGATGCATTAAATTCGTGTTCTGCATATAAAATAAGAGAAACATCCACCGCACGACGATGCAATTCATCTGGTTTTTTCTGATGTAATAAAGTGAGGAAATGTCCTGCTAAACTTTCTTCCGATGTTTCTGTCTCAATGCGTTTATTATTCGTGTGAAAATGATGCCAATAACATAACATACCAGGGAAAGTCGCGAGCAAACGATCGGCGATGGCTATTTCTTGCTTGAAATTTTCTTCCGGTTCAATGTTACCGAGATAAGAACAAGCCGTTCTTAATACATCCATGGGATGAGAAAACCCAGGAATTTTTTCCAGAATATGTTTTAAATTTTCAGGTAGTGCACGTTTTGAGATTAATAATTTCTTATAATTTTGTAATTCCGTTTTATTCGGTAATTTTCCATAAATTAATAAGTAAGCAACTTCTTCAAAAGAAGCATGATTTGCCAAATCGTGAATTGAATATCCACGATAGTTTAAACCCAATCCTTCTTTACCGACTGTCGCAATGGCAGATTCTCCTGCAATAACACCTGCCAATCCCCCCGTTTTTTTATTCATATTTTTGATTTCCTTATTCACTCAATGGCTCACAATGTGTCTCTTTAATGAAAAATGTACTCATGATGAGCGAAATTAAAAAACATATTGGAACAATACATAATGCCCTCTCATAAGCTAAAGTAGTATAAAGAGGCGCATTGTTTAACATAGTTCCATCCCATTGGATTCTCAATAAAAATCCTACTAATGGTTGAAACAAGAGACCACCCATGACTGTCATCATGTTATTGAATCCTGAGGCAGTGCCCACGTAGTTTCGACGGTTAATATCATTCACCACGGCAAAACTCACGACTTGACCTGACGCAGCAACACCAAATACAAACATCAACACATACATCATCGTCATAGAAATATTGGGAACATATAAAACGATCAAACTAGTAACCAATCCCAATCCAGCTGAAATACCAAGAGGACGACAGCGAGATCCAATATGATCACTCCACCAACCAAAGAGTGGGCTACCCACAGCAATACCAAACCAAACCATCATAATCAAACCAGAAGCCAGTGTTGCACTGGTTGAATATAAAGTTTGGAAATAGGGAACACCCCATAGTGCCGCGAAAATGGTGATAGGCGCCCAGAGGCACATCACATAAATACCAATAAACCAAGTCTGAGGTCTACGACAAACCTGCAGTAATTTTTTAACGAAAGCACGCTCATCCTCATGGTGAGAAGGAATCACTCGTCCAACGGGTTGGTCTCTCACAATGTGCCATATAAAAAATGCCAATACTAATCCGATCAATGAAATAACAACGATGGTTTGTTGCCAACCCATTGCAGAAACCATAGCAGACACTGGCGCGTTACCAACCATAGCACCTGCAGAACTCATCAGTTGCGCAATTCCCGCCATTAACCCGAATTGTTTGGCTGGAAACCAATTCGCTATCAAAACTAAAACGCCTAAAAATGCAAAGGCAGAACCTATTCCCATGAAAAAACGACCAAATGCAGCTAATAAAACTTGATTAGATGCTGCAAATAAAAACCCACCTACTGCACAGATTAAAATAGCAATCGTCAAAAGTTTGCGTGGCCCAAAACGATCATAAAGTAACCCTGCTGGAATTTGCATAGGAGAATAAGCAAAGAAGTAACAGGCAGACATCGTACCAAAAGTTGCCGCATCAATTCTAAAATACGCCATTAATTCGTTGGACATAACACCGGGCGCTACTTGAAAGATAAATTCATAGAGATAAAAACTAGCAGCTAAAGTAAAAATGATAAAAGGTAATACAGCGGTCCTAGAAAAACGATGGGTTGATGCAATGCTTTCCACATATCCTCCTACTTATATATACGTCATGTATGTCCGCAAGGCGAAGGTCGTAATATAATCACTTACTCTCTTGTTGTCTCTAGTTTTTTATTTTCGTCAAACAGTGTTTTTAAGGCTGGAAGTGATGGCCTCGTGAAGGCGAGG
>JAFEDO010000040.1 GCA_018241565.1 Pseudomonadota bacterium | reverse complement strand
TGAAAATCTTGAGGCTGAGGCCGGAATCGAACCGGCGTACACGGCTTTGCAGGCCGCTACATGACCACTCTGCCACCCAGCCATAACTCTACTTAACACGTCTCTCTGCCACGGTACAGAATTTCTAAAGTCATTGGAGCGGGAAACGAGACTCGAACTCGCGACCCCAACCTTGGCAAGGTTGTGCTCTACCAACTGAGCTATTCCCGCTTTTTCAGTCTTAAATCGAGGGCGGGTATTCTATCGAATGATGAATAGGTGTCAAGGCAATACCTAGCCCTTAAATGAAAGATTTACCTTAAATTGATTTCCGGCCAAGCCGCTTTTAGATACATCGTCATGGACCATAAAGTCAATCCCGCCGCGATATATAGCAAGGAGTATCCCAATATCCCAATCCATATTGAACTTTGGGGGCTATAAAGCAGCAATAAGAACAATGAAAGCATCTGAATGGCCGTTTTAAATTTCCCAATATAAGAAACAGCCACACTGGTTCGCTTACCAATCTCAGCCATCCATTCGCGTAAGGCTGAAACTACAATTTCTCGACCGATAATAATCGCAGCTGGTATCGCAATATAAGGTAAATGTTTACTGCCCACTAACATCACCAATGCAGTTACTACAACCAGTTTATCAGCCACAGGATCCAAAAATGTACCTAAACGAGAAACTTGATGTAACGTTCTAGCAAGATAACCATCCAACCAATCTGTTAAACAAGCGATGGCAAATAGGGTTGCACAAACAATATAACTCCATGAAAACGGCAGATAAAACATGAGAACGAATAGCGGGATCAGCGCTATGCGAAATACCGTGAAATAGTTAGGTATGTTCATATGACTCCAAATCTTCTTGTTGTGCGTTATGGGAGGATAGATTACCTAAGTTTTATCAATATTTCGATAAGAGTTTTAGAATATTCTGAATAGATTGAGATTTCTGGATCCCGGCTCGCGCGCGTGTATGTCATCCCTGCCGAGTGTTGGGCTGTTGCAACACGAGAGCAGGGATCCAGCGTCTTTTATCTAGCGCTTGGCCGGGATGACATAACATAAAGAAGGAATAAAAAAATCATGAATGCAAGGCTTGGTAAATTCTCTCTGCCAGCGAGCGGTTGATGCCAGGCACTTGAGCAATGGATTCAATACTCGCTACCTTGAGGTCTTGCAATCCCCCAAAATGTTTCAGTAATTCTTGGCTACGCTTCTGCCCTATGCCTGGAATATTTTCTAAATAAGAAACTTTTCGTTTTTTATCGCGTTGTTTTCGATGCCCTGTAATGGCAAATCGATGTGACTCATCCCGAATTTGTTGAATTAAATGTAAGGCGGGAGAATCAGAGGGCAATGACACTTCTTGATGTTCATTCCATAAAATTAAAGTTTCTAATCCAGGTTTCCTGGCAGGACCTTTAGCAATACCGATGATAATAATGTCATGGATTTGAATTTCACTTAACGCTTTCACCACTTCATGTACCTGACCTTTGCCTCCATCAATAAATAAAATATCCGGTAATTTTTTTTCATTAGTGAGTAATTGTGTGAAGTGGCGATTGACCGCTTGATGAAGTGCCGCATAATCATCACCACCTTTAATTCCTTGAATATTGAAACGACGATACTCTGTTTTTTTAGGACCTTCTCTATCGAATACGACGCAAGAAGCAACCGTCGATTCACCAAACGTATGACTGATATCAAAGCACGCTAAATCTTCCGGTAATGCAGCAAGATTCATCGCAGATTGCAAAGCATAAAACCGTTCTAAGAAATGGCTCTTGCTCGCCAAATGAACATTCAATTTTTGCTTCGCATTTTGAGCAGCCATGTTTAACCATTGTTTTTTCTGAGTTCGTCCTTGCACTTGCAAAATAATTTTCTTTTTTAATTCTTGATGAAATAATGCGGCAATAGAATCTAGATTCGAAAATCCTTGATTTAATAAAATAGTATCTGGCAAATCTGATTGGCGAATCGGGTTTAAATAAAATTGAGTCAAAAAAGTTTCAAGCACTTCAGAAATATCCATGCTAATTGGTAATTCAATTAAAAAATCTTGGCTACCCAACAGGCGACCTTCTCTAAACGATAATACATAAATACAAGCCCATTCTTTTTCGCTCACGATTGCGATGACATCTAAATTACCTTCCTGTTTAGTCACATATTGCGTTTCTTGAACCTTTCTTAATTGAGCAATTTGATCTCGATATTGTGCGGCTTCTTCGAAATGACGTTTTTGACTCGATTCTTCCATGCGTTTGACCAATTCATTGATCACTGATTCATTTTTACCTTCAAGAAACATGACCGCATGACGAATATCTTTTTGATAAGTCGCTTTATCAATTAAATTGACACAAGGTGCCGTGCAACGATTAATATAATGTTGCAAACAAGGGCGGGTTCTATTACGAAAAAAACTATCTTTACATGATCGGATCCGAAATAATTTTTGTAAGAAGTGCAAGCTTTCGCGGACCGCTAATGAACTGGGATAAGGTCCAAAATATTTTCCCTTGCCATGTGTTCTTCCTCGATAAAAATCGAGCCGTGGGAAATCAGGATGGTCAGTCAGATGAATATAAGGATAAGTTTTATCATCCCTTAATAATATATTGTATTTCGGTTTTAATTTTTTAATTAAATTATTTTCTAGCAATAAAGCTTCGGTCTCAGAATGCGTTAAAATAATTTCAATGCCCGCAATTTGCTGAACCAAACTTTTTGTTTTTGCACCCTGGTTACTTTTTTGAAAATAACTACTCACTCTACTTTTTAAATTATTGGCTTTACCCACATAAATAATTTCTCCATGCGTATTAACCATTTGATAAATACCAGGTAGGCTCGGTAAAGTTTTAATAAAGAGTTTGGGATCAAAATTAGAGGCAATTTTATTCTGAATATGATCAGTGCCATCCTGAGGGTGTTTGTCATCCTGAGCGTCAGCGAAGGATCTCATGAGATCCTTCGCTGACGCTCAGGATGACACCGTTCATGTTTAGGGTGACACCACTTATGTCGGTTTGGGATACTATTCTTCAGTTTGTGCATAATTTAATTTATCAATATAACCATGACGCATTGCATAATAAGTTAACTCAACATCGTTCTTAACACCCAGTTTTTCAAATATGCGATAACGGTAACTGTTAATAGTTTTGGTACTGAGTGATAGTTTGTCGGCAATATCTTGAATATCTGTACCATTCGTCAGCATGAGCATGACTTGAATTTCACGTTCAGATAACCCTTCTAACGGTGAAGTTGGAGTCGGTGCACTGGTTTCACCAATGCTTTTTAAAGCCAACTGCTGAGCTATCTCTGGGCTAATGTAGCGTTCACCTTTAAAAACTTTTTTAATTGCATCTATCATTTCGTCTACGCCGGAATCTTTTGTTAAAAACCCAGCAGCACCTGCTTGCAAAACCATAGATGGATAAGGATTATCATTAAAAGCCGTCACGGCTAAGATTTTAATATCGGGGTAAAGTTTGCTGATACGACGGGTCGTTTCCAAACCACCGATGCCAGGCATGCGAACATCTAAGAGTATGACATCCGGCTGATCTTTGCGAATGAATGACAAGGTTTCTTCGCCACTGCAAAGATCCGCTATCACTCTAATTCCAGGAACATCTTGCAATAGACGCTTTATTCCCACGCGAACAATAGCGTGATCATCAACAATGAGAACTCTTATCAAGCTGAACTCCTTGAATTGTTGATGCCAAATAATTGGCGGAGAAGCAGGGATTCGAACCCTGGGAGGGCAAAACCCTCAACGGTTTTCAAGACCGCCGCTTTCAACCACTCAGCCACCTCTCCGTAATCAGAAATTAGCAGTCAGGAAATAAGAACTAGATAAGCTAGCTACCACAAGCCCAAAAACCAACCTCATCAAGGGGGCAGAGAATACCTGAAATTTTTACATGAAACTAGTCTCTCGTTTAGGGAAAATATGAT
>JAFEDO010000003.1 GCA_018241565.1 Pseudomonadota bacterium | reverse complement strand
TGCTGATGATCACTGATCCTGATTTGAGACAAAGTGCCGCACTCGAGTTACGCGATTTAAATTTAAGCGATTATGCTCAGATTATCAGAATATTGATCACTCATTTACAAGGAATTGATTATGACCTTCAAAGCCGAGCATTAGAAGCCGCAGTAAGGCTTGGCTTATCTCATGATGCTCACATCATTGATACTTTGATCAGTTTACTGGGAAAACAGGAACAAAATATCGTTGTTAACGCAATACATCTGATTCGCCGTTTCAATCTCGCCAGTAACTCAAAAATAATGAATCGCCTGTGCGAACTACTACTCCACGAAGATCCAAAGATTGGAACAGAAACCACTGATGCATTGGTATCTTTGGGTCGAGGAAATGATCGCGTCTTGTCTATACTAGCAGAGATGCTAAATCAAATTCATTGGCAATTACAAATGAGTGCAATATATGGATTTGGAAAGTTAGCACTTATTGGAGATCAAGACACCATTGATTTATTAATCCGTAAGTTATCATCCAACCAATCTTATGAACAAATACCGAGATCAGAGGATAAATTCATTATTGAAAAAACTATCGTGCGTGCATTAGTCGAATTGATACAAGAGAAAAACGAAGTTTTCATTGAAGCTTTGATTGTATTACTAGAAAAAGGAATTCATACAGAATACTTGTTTTACGCTTTGATAAAATTTCAAGTCATTGGAAATCCTCGTGTAATTCGCTGTTTGATCAATTTCATTGGATCAGGATCAGATTATAAATATGGTGACGAGTTTATGTTTTCTTACCAAGGTTACGATTATGCTTTATACGTGCAAATGTTAGGACTACTTGTTACACAAGGTGATACAGAAGTCGTTAATCTCCTTATTAAAGTATCAGGAGATAGTGACGACATAGTGAGCTCTTGTGTAGCTGAAGCTTTAAGTAGGATAGCAAATCCAGGTGATCCTAAAGTTATTAAGGCACTAGAACAACGCTTCGCACTAAGCGCACGTGACGGCTCATTTAATAGGACAAAAGTATATGCGAGCAGGATAGATGCATTAGGTAAAATAGGGACTACCAATGTTATAGATCTAGTAAATTTCGCTCTTTTCCAGTCTCCACCCCTTCTCATTCATCCAGATTACGCTCTTTTTATTGGAGCAGTGAACGCATTTGTCAATTTAAATTTAATAGGCGATTCACGTATCCTAGAATTTTTAATTGAAATATTTGAGGATTATGAATTTGATGAGTGGCGTAGTGGTTATAGAAGGGAGTATCGTTTAGGACAAGGTCGCTGTAATGATGTCGCATTTAATTTTAGAGCAAGAATCGCTGAAGGCTTAGGGAAACTGAGTCATCTCGAAGATGAACGGGTTATGTCACTCTTACGTAATGCACTTAACGACAATAAAGAAGAAGTGAGAAAAAGATCGCTAGATTCTTTATGCGCTTTATCAAAAGATCCAGAAGCACTTTTAGAATCATTACTCAATTATCAAGAAAAAACAGTTGCTCTGTATGCCGCACATAAATTAATTCAGTTGAAACGCAGAGATAATCAAATCATTAGTGCGCTAGAAAATATTATCTTGCAAGATAATCTGAAACTTCAAATGCACGCAATTGAACTATCATTTGAACATAATCTTATTAACGCCGCTATGATTGAACAAATGTTTATTTTGCTTGGGACTCATTATCCTGTTCAGAAAATTAGACTTTGTGAAATATTAATTTTCTTAGGATTTGGTCTAGATGATCGTGTTATTCATTCATTGATTGAGGTAGCAAAAGAAAATACTCATCAATCGAAAGCTGAGGCTTTTCGATTGCTAGGCGAATTAGATGTGGCAACCACTTTTAAATTTTTCTTTATTCAGCATTTAAGAGCTTCCGTACCTAATGAAAATATATCAGAACCTAATCTTTCAGACAGAATCCCGCATGATACTAACTTAAGAAACTAAATTGGACTTTAATCATACTATCAATTGGAATTTCAGTGTTTGCCTGTCTCTCTCATTTTTACTTCCCATTTTTAATTCTTGAACTATCACGCATAGCAGCTTGTTGCTCATTCCACTCAGTAATTCTTTTAGCAAGCATATAAAAAACCTCGTCAATATTTTTGAGTGTTTTAGTAGAAATTTCGATAAATCCACAGTTAAGTTTTTTTGCCAATGCCAGCCCTTCTCCAGGTGAAACCGTGCTATTTCCTTCTAAGGGGGAATCATTCTCTGCAATCACTATGGGAATATTTTCTTGTTCTGGTTGTATTTCTTTAAGCAGTAATAATGCATCATATAATTCCTTCACGTATTCAAAACTAACGCGGCTATTGACATTATAAACAATAACTATTCCCTGGCTATTTTTCATATATAAATCTCGCATTGTTCGAAACTGCTCACCTCCATTTGTGTCGATAAACCCCAGCGTATATTGCGTGCCATCCACAGAGACTATTCTTTCATCTACATCTACAGCAGTAGGGTTATAAGCACCAAATGCTTCCCCTTCAAGAAATCGACCACACAATACTGTTTTGCCGTGCTGTTCTCCAAATACTGATATCTTATATTTAAAATGCTTGCCACTATTTGAATCACCGCCATGACTATTACCTTTTGTCCATTTAAAAAATTTTTTCATGAAACTTTCTCTCTTTACGTTAGGTATACAAAAAAATCTCTTCAAATAATGGTTATAATTGACTCCATTGCCTACTAAAAATCACGAAAACGTCTGCGCTCTCCTTAGTGTGACTTTTTAAAAAGGTTAAAGGGACTTTTACCAGAAGATTGAATGTTTATCTCAGAAGTATTTTGTACTAGTTTATCTATTTCAGACACTGTGAAAATAACATCTTTTTCACGACAACTTGTTAAAAAGTCTACGACTATTTTTTGCAGTTTTAACATCGCACCTGCTGAGGCTTTATCGTTTGTTTTAAGCAATTCTTGTAAATTTTTGATGAACGTACTAAGTTCGATCCGTTCACCCTCATTATTGATTACCCCTGATATTGCTGTTGCTGATGTATGAAGGTTTTCAGCCCAGACCTTATATGGCTCAACGATTCCTCGAGCGTTATCATTTTCTCCAAAAATGCTCATTTGCGAAAAATTCATTCTTAATTTGCCAGAAAAGTCTGTTCTCTGCTTGGTGGTTAGCGCAGCCCAAAATCCTTGGAGTTGTTCTCTGAAACACTCGAGTAATTTTGTCTGTATTGTGCTACAACTCTCCATTTCAATTAATTTTTTCAGGATCTCATTTTGAATATTGAAAAATTGAATATGATCGTAGGCATGTACGACAGAACCTGGAAACGCTGGAGTCAAATAAGCAAAAAATTCGTTCCAAGATCGATATATACTACTGCTGGGCACAAAAGATAGACTATCCGCATTTTTTTTTGCTTCTACACAAGTATTTCGCAAATAATCACAGAATATAAGAGAGCTAGTACCATTGATACTTGTAATAGCTAAATATCCTGGCCTAGAAAGATTCGAACTTGAAATTCGTAACACATAGTCGGTATTACTACTCAAATTACAATAAGCCAACAAAAATTTTACAGCATAAGCAGCATCGCAAGCGATACCAACATTGCCATTTAAATGCTGCTCATCGTTGATACACTTTTGGTAAAAACTAATTAAATCCATGGGATCTATTAAAAATTCACGCCTCTTTGATTCGACAGAACTCACGGTAAACTTTATGCCAAGAGCAACAAATAAATTTACGTAAGCATTTTCAACCTCTTCAGCAGAGAAAGAAAGGTAAGATTGATCTTCGAGATTTATAAAATACGGTTTCTCTTTTTCATCACTCGATAGGCTAAGCCTTACTCCATCTATTGAATCCAATGAAGATCCTCTGCTTTGCGGAGTCATTAGCTGCAACGGATTAAAATTTGAGTCCGTTTTTGGAAAAGTAAAAGGCAGAGAAGGTGAAGGCGGAGGAGGGCTTTGTGTAAATGCGAGCCTCGGCATCGTCACATACATATGGTCACCAGATACAGGTTCTGGCAGCCTAGCTGTAGCTACTTTAGAAAACGCTGGGGGCTTAATTGCGACTGCTTTGCAAAATACAGGGCCAGAAACTTTTGTTCGCTGAAAATTATCAGCGAAATTTAAGGCGAACTCTGGAAAAATAAAATGATTAAAAAATGCGACTGCATGCTCAAGTAAAGTAGGAAATTTTTGCAATCTATCTATTATTTGCACAGGAAGAACGGCAGATTTGTTATACCATTCTACAAGTCTCGGCAATGATACTACTACTCTAAACTTACGTCCCGCTTCCTCTATCACATTGAAAAACAGAGCATCCGTTGACGTATCGACAGATGGTTGCATATTAAGTGTGAATCGAGAAACAAATTCAGGAACTTTAGTCAAAGGATTCTCTTCAAGAACCCATCCGTGTTTTTCAAATTCAAAAAAATCATTGTCTCCTGGAAAAAATCTAGCTGCATAGCGAGATAACGCTATCAAATACATCATACCCATCTTGTTAGATATGCCTAATTTCTCGAATGTCAGTGTAATCACGCCAATCCTCCAAAAGTTAGTGTAAGATGGATCTCACTCAATCTGGCAACTGTGCACAACAGTCAACGTATTGAAAAAACTGAATAAAACTCGCTTATCTGCACTCACCCTAGTAAATTAGATTTATATAGGATTTAGTATAAAGCCATCCTAACAATGCTATGTCCAGAAATCAACTTCTTGCCACTAGCACCTTATAATTCTACCGCGTACTTAAGCACAACTATTTTTTAGTGATTTTTACAACTAACTTGACCGGATATGATCATTCTAAAAAGAATTTAGCCATATCTTTCTTGATTGCCACAACAGATTATTGTACTTTGCATTACACTTCTCACAGGGATGGTGCGCCACATGAAAAAATCACTCCCCCAACCAGTATCCTCAGAACAATTAATTGATGAGTTCGACCGTGCAATAAGGACTCCAGAGTCTCAAGAGTATGGTCAAATTAAAAATCTCTATTTAAGAGTAATCGGGCTAAATGACTTACTCGAAAATAAAACTCT
>JAFEDO010000039.1 GCA_018241565.1 Pseudomonadota bacterium | reverse complement strand
TCTGAGCGACCAGGAATAAATACAGCAACCGCTTCTGGTTCTGAGAATCCCGTTAAATAATAAAAATTACTATTCTGACGATAGCGATAATGTGAGTCTTGATTGCGAATGACTTCTGGTGCTGCTAATACAATACCTACATGGCCGTTTCCAATTTGGCGCATCAATTCATTTCGTCGAGTTTTATATTCTGCAGAGTTAATCATTCCATCATCCTTTTATTTTAAGAATTCGGCGAGCTTGTCATCCTGAGCGTTAGCGAAGGATCTCAGCGTTAACCTTGAGATCCTTCGCTAACGCTCAGGATGACAAGCTTGCAACTAATGTAACCTTCCGCCCTCGTCTTTCATTGGCATCACATGCTTCGGCTTAGATTCCAGTTTCTGCTGCTTTGCTAATTCATAATAAACTGACAAAACAGCTAAGCGTGTATATTCCACGACTTCGGTATAGGCTTTTTCATCCGTTTCACTAATCGTTAAATTTTCATAATCAATTTTGGAGATTTCAGAGAAATGAAATAAGGCATCTCGCGTTTCTTTTGAAGCGCCATCTTGAATCGTCAAACCACCCAACCCTAATCCAACCATAAATCCTTCACACCAAGCCCCTAATTCTTCAGCACGTAAACTTAAAGAATCGTCATCATCGGGTAACAATAAATTAAAATCGAAAGCCATTTCATGAATTTGTTGAAAGCTCGCATGATAAAGCTCTATCAGTATTTTTTTGGCATTTTCAGCCTTTTTATCCTTAGAATCGACGATACCTAGCAAAGACTCAATCCAAGATCCCCCTGGGCTACGACTTTCAGCGCATATGAACCCACATAACAAACCATGGGAATACGAGGCGCTGACATCCGAAACCCCAGATAAAGCGCTAGTAACTTCTTGATAAGTTGGCATTTTTATTCGTTCAGACGATATTTCCGACATACAGACACTCTCTCATTAAAGAGGGAGCGTTTTAACATAAAAGGCGAGCAGTCTCAAATACTCTAATGTGTAGGACATTTAACGCTGAACTCTATAAAACAGGCTCAATCTGGACCTTCTGAGCCATATGAAACCCTACTGTAAATATCCATTAGAGTTAGATTTCAACATTTTTTTATATCTTTATCTATACTCTTAAGTATCTCTTAAGGTTTTATATCTACAATCAAGCAAATTAATAGTTTCAGTAGGAGGAAATCGTTATGACATTATCAATTTTTTCAGAAGGTACAAATAAATCGTATGATGACGTTGTTACAACTTATGCGGCATTTATTAATGCTTGGAATAAAGCGGGCACTGGTCAAACTGTTCATTTAGAAGCCTTTCAAGATTACTCTGAAGGACTCCCTGGTGTTTTTAAAACTATCGCTACGCATATCAGCAACACCATTCGCGATGGGTTAATAATTCTAAACAAAGATACTATTAGTCTTCTTAAAGATAAGATTAACGAATCAAATCAAGTAGAAAACTTTAAAGATCTGATTATTACTACAAGCGGTCCTACTTACTATGCCTGTTTAGAAGCATTACCTAAAAATGATTTTCAAGCATGTCTTACTGAGTTTAAAACTCAGTTAAATGGTTTCGATTATGATGCTGTGCCAAGTAGCACCAGAAGATTCATACAGGGTCTTCGTGCAATCAATCAATTACCAGCACAGAATCGAGCTGCTGCAGCAGACGCGCTTAATCAAGAAGTTAATAAATTGCGAACACAAGAAATGGGGGCAGATTTCACACCAAAAAATGATACTAGAAGTACTTTTCGAAAATAAAATTTAATATTTATTTTTTAAAAATTTTCTTAAATCATTTCTAAAATCGCTTTCCATTCTTCTGCTGAAACTGACATGATGGATAAGCGATTGCCTTTTCGCAGCAGAGTCATGTTTTTTAAAGCAGGATTTTCACGCAATTCTGTTAATGAAATTAATCGTTTAAATTGCTTTTCAAATTTCACATCCACCATATACCACTGTGGTTTTTCTTCAGTACTTTTAGGATCATAATGATCATCTGTTGGATCCCATGCTTTGAAATCGGGATATCCTTCTTTTATGATTTTTACAATTCCTGCAATGCCTGAAGGCTCTGCATTCGAATGATAAAAGAAAGCGAGATCTCCCTTTTTCATTTGATCACGCAACATATTACGTGCTTGATAATTTCGAACACCATCCCAATGCTCTGTTTGATTAGGACGATTTTTTAAATCCATGATACTAAATGTATTAGGCTCTGATTTCATTAACCAATAATTCATGAGTTCACCAATATTAATTTTTTGTTTGTAGCAATCGCATGAAGTGGAACATCCCAGGGATTTGGAACAAGATCATCGACACATTGCCAATCATATGCTAACCCCATCAGCAATGGCTTTGATAAAGAATTATTTTTCACAAAAGCAAATGTTCTATCGTAATATCCCGCGCCCATACCGACCCGATGCCCATAATTATCAAATGCCACCAGAGGAAAAAAAACCAAATCTAATATTTGAGGATCAACGACTGCTGACTCTTTAAATTCAGGCTCTAAAATACCATATCGATTTTTTACTAAATTATCTTTTGGATGATATTCTATAAAACATAAAGTATTTTCTTGATGTGGATTTAATAGTGGCATATAGCAAATTTTTTGTGATTGCATGGCTTTTTCTAAAATTAATTTGGGATTAATTTCATGATGAATCGCCATATAGAAAGCAATATGTCTCGATCGAACGAAAATACTGGAATGAATAACTTGTTGATATACCGCTTGTGATGCGTTTTTTTGAG
>JAFEDO010000038.1 GCA_018241565.1 Pseudomonadota bacterium | reverse complement strand
TGACTTGAATTTTTCAAGATAATGAATAAAGCTAATCATCAAATTGTCATTTATTTTTTCATTTCTACTATGCGCGTAACACAATACATAAATCGCTTGCTTCGTCGTTGATAGCTTTTTTAAATTACTGATGGGGTAGTGCTCAGCAAGACTGGCATAATAATAGATATTTTGATTTGTAACGTCTAATTTTGGTAAACTATACTTGGCAAGCTTATATAGCATTTCATAATCGATGAGTTTCTTGATTTCAGCTTTAATATGCTTTTGCTTGAAGCTCTTTGGATCTTTTTTGAGTTCTGACAGGAAGTATTCATTTCCATTTTTGAGGAGCATATTTTTGATAATTCCCCAATCTTGATGGCATAAATTTTTTTTGAGAGATTCACCTAATCTTTTTTCTTCATAGATAATTGAAGCACCAATTAGATCTTGAATGCTAGAATAGCTTGGTAGTGACATTTTATTTTGCTCAGTAAAACGGAGTATCTCATGGAATAAATAAATTGGATCTCCGCAGATCAGTATTTTTGTTTTGAGCATTCCTCTAATCTTCTGTTTAACAATTTGTTTATCAATTTCATAGCCTAAAAGTTTGGCGATCGATTTTTGATTTATGTGACATGTTTTTTGAGAAACAGTTTTTGAAGATAATTTTTCTTTATCGAAATATTTCTGTAGAATAAAGCTCACATCTTTTTTAGTTTCATCGAATGTGCAATTAAAAAATTGTGATGTTGCTTTAAAGTACCCGATCTGTAAAATAAAGTGAATTCTTGATGTCAGTGTTCTACGCTCCTGCATCACTTTATTTTCCTCTTTGGTGAGTGTGAAATACTTATTTTTTTCATCAGGCGTAAATTGAGGAAGATCGTATAGTTCGTTGATTTCCGATTTAGAAAGTATTTTTAATCGTCTGTTGCGCATAAATTAACTCCTATTAAGTATTGCAATATTCTCTTATATGGTGATAGTATGTCTTTCATGGAACCTATAAAATCTATTACAGGCATCGAAAACTAGCAAATATTATGAGCACAATCAAACAGATCCCAAGTCCACTTTTTGATGGTCTACAACAGATGTTGGCCAATGAAGACTATCGGCCTAAACTCACCAAGGCTTTTCAACAAGATTATGAACACGCTAAAGCATTTTTACTGAGCTATCGAGGTAGTATCGACACATTCAACTCTTATCGCAGAGACATCGAACGTTTTTTACAATGGTGCCAATTAAAAGCTAATAAAACTGTCAAACAAATTCGTCGTGATGACTTTGAATCGTTTTTAGATTTTTGTCAGGATCCACCGGAATCTTGGATTGCAACAACCGTAGAAAATCGATTCATTGAAAAAGAAGGTGAAAAAATTCCAAATAAAAAATGGCGACCATTTGTTGTAAAAATTTCTAAAACCGACACAAAGTCTGGTAAGAAACCAAATAAAAAACATTACGAATTATCACAAAAAACATTTAAATCTTTGTTTGCTATTATTGGTAGTTTCTACAATTACTTAATTCAAGAAGAATATACTTTAATTAACCCTACATTGTTAATTCGACAAAAAAGTAAATATTTTAGAAAACGTCAATCAGCAACACCCATTCGACGATTGTCTGAATTACAATGGGGTTATGTGCTAGAAACTGCTGAAATCATGGCAAAAGAAAATAAAGAATATGCAAGAACATTATTTATTATGAATGCTTTATATGGCATGTATTTAAGAATTTCCGAATTAGTTGAAACTACTCGATGGAAACCGACGATGGGAGATTTTCAGAGAGACTCAGAAAATCGTTGGTGGTTTTTAACCGTTGGGAAAGGCAATAAAGAACGTAGAATATCTGTCAGCAACGCAATGCTCAATGCGCTAAAAGAATATCGCAAATCATTAAAGCTCTCTCCTCTCCCATCACCTGATGAAAAGACTCCTTTATTTACCGCGCGACAAACGAATCAACCACTGAAAAACACGCGTTATATTCGAGTCTTAGTACAAGCTTGTTTTGATCGTGCGTGTGAACGATTAATCGCGGATAATCAGAAAGAAGAAGCGGATCAATTAGCAAATGCAACCGTTCATTGGTTGCGTCACACCGGCATTTCAGACGATGTTAAAATTCGCCCTCGAGAACATGTTCGTGATGATGCGGGTCATAGCTCTAGTGCCATTACTGATAAGTATATTGATGTTGAGCTTCGAGAACGCCACAGCAGCGCTAAAAACAAGCCTATAAAGCCTGATTTTATGCAAGAATAGCTGCGCTACTCCGTTTTTTCGGGCGCTTCTCAAACTGGTTTACTGTCGAGATCCCCTCGAAAGTGCACACCAGCTCGCATTTTAATCAGAAACGGGTTTGTCAGAGCGCCGTTTGTTTAATTTTAAATCAATTCAAAAACTCAATCATCCTCAGAAATCTGTTTTTTTCTCGCAGAGCGGTGGCGTTCACGTTTTTCAATATTAATGTATTTATCAGTAATGGCACTGGAACTGTGGCCTGCATCGTCACGTACGTGTTCACGTGGACGTATTTTAACATCGTCTGAAATTCCTGTATGTCGCAACCAATGCACTGTTGCTTCAACTAACGTTTCTGCCTCTTCAGACAAATTATTTTTATTTAACTCTTCAATGGCTTGATCAAAACAATATTGCACAATTTTCCTAATGTAATTACTACTTTTAATAGGACCAGTGCCTTTTGTTTTTGGTAGCAGAGGAGAGTTATCAGCGGGTGATGGCAGAGGGGATAAATTGAGGTGTTTACGCCATTTTTTAAGCGCTTTTAGCATGGTTTCGCTGACTGCTATCTGTCGCTTTTTATTTCCTTTTCCTACGGTTGTAAACCACCAGTTATTATCTGGATCACGTGCAAAATCATTCATCCTTGGGATCCATCGATCTGATGCAGTCAATTCAGATATCCTTAAATACATCGAATAAAGTATAGACATAACAAACAATGTACGTTCATGCAGATCAGGATTTTTTTCTGCTAATTTCTTTGCCGTATCAATGACAGTTTGCCACTGTAATTCTGACAACCTTCTGATTTTTGGTTGTTCTTGTGACTTTCGAATAAATTTACTTTTTTGACGAATGAGCGCCACCGGATTCATAAATACATATTCTTCTTGCAAGAGATAATTAAAAAAGCTGCTCAATATGGCGAATAGCTCTTTGACGGAACCATGTGTTAGTTCAAAGTCTTTAATTTTTGGTGTTTCACCTTGACGATATTGTGCTTTAGAAACTGTAACAATAAATGGCCGCCATTTTGGATTAGGGATCCGTTTACCTTCTTTTACGATAAAACGAGGTGGTTTTGTTTTTCCAATCCATTCTTTAGGTGGTTTTTGGCAAAATCGAATGAAATCTTCAATGTCATTTCTTTTTAATTTTTTTAATGTTGTTTTAGAAATTAACGCGCACCAATGTAACAATCGTTCAATTTCACGTCGATACGAATTAAAAGTACCTTGACTACCTCGGTATGATTTTAAAAATTGAATTGCATTTAACAATAACATGAAGGAGTGTCAGAAATGACGAATATATGCGTACAATGCATTAAGTGATTGGTGTGCATTTGGTAGTAACATATTGGTTGCGAGCAATGATGATGTTGAAATGGAAAAGGCGGTAAAATATAACGACATTTTGACAAATGCAGTTATTTTGCAAAACGTATCTGATATGACGGAAGTGATTGCTGAGCTGCTTGATGAGGGTCACAAAATTACAAAAGAAGATATGTCCTACCTTTGCCCTTACTGGACCAGCCATTTAAAGCGGTTCGGTGACATGGTGATGGACTTTAACAGTTTACCAAAGAGTGTGGAAATAACTCGTAGCAAAGTCCTGTGGTAAAATAAAAGCCAGATGATACTATATGGGTTTTTATACATTTTAGAAGTCAAAATTGACGAGGGCTGCAACTCTACGCACGTATTCCGGCTTGCCCCGTTCTTGTTGTTTTTTCCAATTTTTTAAGTGCTCGGCAATGGTGCTATTACTACCGGTTCCTAAGGTCATTCGAATGGCTTCGATGGTAGGCTCTTTACCTTTTGCTTGTATCTCAAGGATGGCTTTTTCCACGTTATATTCCGTTATGCCAGTTCTACCCATGATAAATTTTTCTCCAAGTATTATTTCATGTTATTTTACATTAAACATTAAATAATGTTAAATAAATTATTTATATGATTAATTTATGAACTTTAAAGTGGTATCGATAAGCGAGATTATCGAGAATAGCAGGAAAAATCAGATTTAAAATGAATCATGTTTGACGTGTAATGACTGAATTCAGAGCGATTTTTTTTTGACTGGATGTAAACCGAATCGTAGTTCATTACGATATGAAGTGGATATTTTACAGACAG
>JAFEDO010000037.1 GCA_018241565.1 Pseudomonadota bacterium | reverse complement strand
TATTACAGTGATTGGATCAGGATCGTGGGGGACCGCTCTAGCCATTTGTTTGGCGAGTAATCGTCAATCTGTGTGTATGTGGGGCAATGAATCCCAAGAGATTGAAGACATGGCAAAACAAAGATGTAACGCGCGTTACTTACCCGGTATCGCTTTTCCTGACAGTTTATCAGTGCAGATTGATTTAGCTGAATCACTGAAAGGTGTACGCGACGTTGTGATTGCGGTCCCAAGCCATGTGTTTCGTTTGGTGCTTAAACAAATGCGGCCTAACCTGTCTCTGGATGCTCGATTGCTCATAGCAACAAAAGGTGTTGAAGTTGAAACTGGATTGCTCATGTCTCAGATAGCAGAGCAAGAAATGGGGCATGCGAGTTCCATTGCCATCATATCAGGCCCATCTTTTGCAAAAGAAGTGGCTTGTGGATTACCAACGGCAGTGGTTGTCGCTAGTCAAGATAAAGCATTAGGTTCCATCTGGAGTCATTATTTTCATAGTAAATATTTTCGTGTGTATCAAAGTACAGATCTTATTGGTGTGCAACTCTGTAGTGCTGTTAAAAATGTTTTAGCGATTGCAGTGGGTATTTCAGATGGATTGCAATTGGGTGCCAACGCAAGATGTGCTCTCATCACCAGAGGGCTCGCTGAAATGACTCGGTTAGGTTTAGCGTTAGGAGCTCAATCAGAAACATTTATGGGTTTAGCAGGCCTTGGAGATTTGGTTTTAACAACAACCGATGATCAATCTCGCAATCGTCGTATGGGATTAGCGTTAGGAAAGAATTATTCTGTAGAAGAAGCCACAAAACAAATTGGTCAAGTTGTGGAAGGTATTCATAATGCAATTTCTGTTTATGAGTTAGCGAAGAAACAAAATATAGAAATGCCCATTGTTGAACAAGTATATCGAGTCGTACGCGGAGAAATTAGTTCAAAAGATGCAGCAGAGGTTTTATTGTCACGAGATCCACGTTCTGAATAACTAATGAGCCCCCACCCTAACCCTCCCCCTTCGTCCGGGGGAGGGGACTTTATGATTCTTTCCTGCGGAGTACTGGGGGGAGGGAATTTTGCTTTCCCTCCCCCAGTACTCTGGGGGAGGGTTAGGGTGGGGGCAGAATATTTGTAAATAATTATGTTACATATCGCTTTATACCAACCAGAAATTCCTCCCAATACGGGAAATATCATTCGTCTATGCGCTAATCTAGGTGCGCAACTTCATTTAATTCATCCTTTAGGGTTTGCATTAGAAGATAAGCAATTACGTCGAGCAGGTTTAGATTATAGAGAATGGGTCAATGTACAAGAATACGCTGATTATTCAGAATTTATTTCAAATTTTTCAGAGTCTCGGATCTTCGCTTGTTCGACGAAAGGAAAAAGCATTTACACGAATGTCAGTTTTCGTCAAAATGATATTTTGTTGTTTGGTCCTGAAACGCGAGGATTACCTAAAGAAATTTTAGAGATGTTGCCGGGAGAATCTATTATTCGTATTCCGATGCTACCGAATAGTCGCAGTCTCAATTTATCAAACTCAGTGGCAGTTATTTTATATGAAGCATATAGGCAGCTAGGTTTCATGGGATTAAGTTAAGAGGAGCTGTTCACCATGATTGAAGCATTTGTTTATGGATTTGTTTTAGCGTTCGGTTTAATTATGCCTTTAGGTATGCAAAATATATTTATCTTTAATCAAGGAGCAACGCAACGACATTTTTATCACGCATTGCCGAGTGTTTTTTCTGCGTCTATTTGTGATACGACTTTAATTGTTTTATCTGTTTTAGGCGTTTCTGCAGCAGTTTTAGAATTTGCTTGGTTAAAGAATGTAATTTTTGTTATTGGATTTTTCTTTTTAATGTCGATGGGTTGGATCACATGGCGTTCAACGACAACAAGCGTAAAAGAAGGTATCAAACCTTTATCCGCAAAAAAACAAATTCTTTTTGCGGCTTCAGTATCACTCTTAAATCCTCATGCAATTATTGATAGCGTGGGTGTTATTGGTGTGAATGCATTGAACTTTGATGGATATGAAAAATTAATTTTTACAGCAGCCTGTGTTTTTGTTTCTTGGAGTTGGTTTTTAGGATTAGCGTTCGCTGGGCATATCGTACATCGTGCAGATAAAAAAGGAAGTTGGTTGATAGTCATTAATAAAATATCTGCGATTATTATATGGGCTGCAGGGCTTTATATTGGATGGCAGTTGGTGCGGAGTTTGAAATTTTAAAGACGCTGGATCCCGGCTCTCGTGTTGCAACAGCTCAACACTCGGCCGGGATGACAGGACATCAGAATCTCTCACTCTACATAAGGATCTTTATCGTCTGATTTACCTGTACTTTTAGGTTTAGAATCTTTTGTTTTGACGTTAGCGGCTTCAACA
This sequence comes from Pseudomonadota bacterium, assembly GCA_018241565.1. Classification (GTDB taxonomy): domain Bacteria; phylum Pseudomonadota; class Gammaproteobacteria; order JAFEDO01; family JAFEDO01; genus JAFEDO01. Next base: position 13,868 of record JAFEDO010000037.1, on the reverse strand, counting down.
TAATTGTCTTTGTCGGATCCGTTTTTATTCCATTCCATTTGTGCATTTCTATATTGCAAATAAGCATCTCGTTCGAAAACATATCGGTCGAGCGCAGCAGCTTCGATGGCCTTTTCATTTTCCATAAGGCTTGCACGTTTTTGAACGAAATTGCCAGCATATAAAGCATATTGAATATAATAAGGTTGAATATAAGGATATGGTGTAAATAGAAAATAATCGTAAGTATATCCAAAAGTATCTCGAATAGTGCTAGGCCCTAAGAATGGAATAACGATATAAGGAGAATAGTTAGTCCCCGACCATCGAGCAAAAGTTAATCCTAAATCGAGATGATGTTTTGGCATGCCCATATGTTTTGCAACATCGAATAAACCGCCGATACCCAATGTAGAATTAATGAGAAAGCGCCAGATATCTTTTCCAGCATATTGCCATTCAAATTGTAAGAAATCATTAGCAACGGTTGGGAGCATGTCGATATTACTATAAAAATTGCTAACCATTTCACGCACAGGCCAAGGTAGAGCAAAGTTATAAAAAGTAGCTACTGGTTGATAAATGGCTGTGTCGATTGCAGTATTGAAGGCGTAGATTCTTCGGTTAATGGGTTCATATGGATCTTGAGGATTTTTTCCTTTGGCGCCACACCCACTGATAAAAATGCTGGCGGAAAGCACGGTGACAGTTAATTTTTTTAATTTCATCCTCTTACCCATTTCCTTTAAACTTTTGAGACCGCGATATTACACGAACAATATTGCCAACGCACTAGGATTAAAGAAGAGAATACACAGTATTAGCCTCAACATGCTGTTAAATGATGCTTCGACATTTTTTTCGTTGCTAGAATTAAAGCATCAATAATCCCCGGTTCTTTAGCGGCATGTCCTGCATCACGAACGATATATAATTCGGACGATGGCCAAGCTTTGTGAAGTTCCCATGCGCGCTTGAGAGGAGACATGACATCATATCTTCCATGAATAATATACCCTGGAATATTGCTGATTTTATCGATGTTATCGAGCACTTGGTTTTCTTCTAAAAAACAACGATTCAGAAAATAATGAGATTCTATCGAAGCTAATCCTACAGCTAAGTGAGGATCAGAAAAATGATCGATAACATTTGCATGAGGTTGCAGCGTACTACAACGTGCTTGCCATAATGACCATGCTTTAGCTGCCGACATGCGGGCCAATTCATCATTCCCTGTTAAACGTTTGTTGTAAGCCATTAAAATATTATCTTGTTCTTCTTTAGGAAATGGTTGAATAAATTCTTCCCAGTAATCTGGGAAAAATAAATTAGCGCCTTTTTGGTAAAACCAATTAATGTCTTTTTCACGTCCCAAGAAAACACTAAATACAATTAAACCGGCGACTACTTGAGGATGAGTTTCTGCATAAAGTAAACTGAGCAATGCACCCCAGGAGCCACCAAACAGGATCCATTTTTTAATATGGAGATGATTTCGTATGGCTTCTATATCTGAAATTAAATCTTGAGTAGTGTTTTCGTTGAGTTCTGCGTGTGGTGTTGAACGTCCTGCACCGCGTTGGTCAAATAAAATAATTCGATAAACTTCAGGATCAAAGAAACGACGATGATATTCTTCACAGCCAGTTCCAGGGCCATCATGGACTACAAGTACAGGTAAACCATCGGGATTTCCGCATTCTTCAATGTGGAGTTCATGGATGGAAGATACTTTAAGCTTATGTTCAGCGTAAATTTTAATAGGTGGAAAAAATGCTTGCATGAGTGGCCTTATATTTTTAGTTTATCGTCCGGAATATCTAAAATGTCATTGAATTATCATTGATTTTTTGACATTAGCCAAGCAAAACCTGATTTTTTGTGACTTAATATAAGGATTGCTCTTGTTATCCTAGCGGACTAAGTACATTCTGGAAAAACATCGAAAAAGAACTTTTCTATTGTAGCCCGGGTAAGCGTTTTTGCTTTTCAAAACGCGCAACCCGGGATCTGATCCCGGGGTTCGCGTTTTTGCCAAACTATTAAATTCGGCAAAAACGCTTACCCGGGCTACAAAAAATCAACAATGAGAGCATCAGCAAAGGGTGACTAGTACTGTCTTCAATCCTCAAGCAATTGTCGTATCATTGTTTCATGCAACGTCGCTTGCCTAGGAGTTTTTAATCTTTCTGCCAAGACAATGGTTTTTAGATCCGACAATGCATGTTCAAAATCGTCATTAATAACGGTGTAGTTGAATTCTTGATAATGAGACATTTCAATTGTAGCTTCAGCAAGACGTCTTTGAATGACTGTTTCATTATCTTGCCCACGATTTTTTAATCGTTCTTTTAAAGCTAATCGAGAAGGAGGGAAAATAAAAATGGAAATACAATCAGGCACCAAGCTTCTAATTTGAGTAGCACCTTGCCAATCAATTTCTAAGATTACATCAGAGCCTTTTTGCAATTGTTCTAGCACCCAATCTTTCGAAGTTCCATAACATTGGCCAAATACGTTGGCATATTCCAAAAAACGATTTTCTTGCACCATTTGATCAAATTGTTTTTGTTCAATGAAATAATAATTTACGCCATTTTTTTCTGAAGAACGTTGAGGTCTGGTTGTATGTGAAATAGAAACTCGAATGTTTTTCATAGATTCTACGAGTGCTTTAACGAGACTTGTTTTTCCAGCTCCGGAAGGTGCTGCAATAACAAATAAATTAGCCATTTTTTTCATGAGTTCCTCATTCAATATTTTGTACTTGTTCACGCATTTGTTCGATAAATACTTTTAATTCGACCGCAGCATGGGTCGTGTTACTATGAATAGATTTCGACGCGATAGTATTTGCTTCACGATTTAATTCTTGTAATAAAAAATCTAATCGACGGCCAACAGCGCCTCCTTGTTTTAGAACTCGATGAGTTTCCTTCATGTGAATTGCTAATCGGTCTAATTCTTCGGTTATGTCGGATTTTTGTGTCAGTAATACTAATTCTTGCTCTAATCTATTTTCATCAAAATTTAATTGTGTTGCTGAAATTTTTTGTAATACTTTTTCTCGTTGTTGTTTTAATATTTCTGGCATAAATGTTTTAATTTTTTCAACTTCAATATTCATGTTTTCTAAATGTTGCAGCAAGAGTTTTTTCAATTCACTGCCTTCGTTTTCTCGATTCTCGATAAGCTTTTTTAATGTGGTTTCAAATAGTTTTAAAATAATGGATTGTAATGTATCAGTACTGGTTTCTATGGTTTCAAGCATATTAGGCCAACGCAAAATCTCCATGGCCGTTATTTTTGATTCTTGCTGTAATTCTTGGGTAATTTCTTGATGGGCTGATCGTAAGGTATTAATTAGTGGCTTATTAAGAATAAATTCCATAGAACTACTAGAACCCGGGTAATAGCGTATAAATATTTCTAATTTCCCTCTTTGAATATATTTTTTGGCAAAATCACGGATTTTTGTTTCCATGACTCGCAAACTATCCGGTAATCGGGTACTAAACTCTAAATAACGGTGGTTTAAACAGCGTATTTCACAGATGGCAAGGCCCCAATCTCCCTCAGCCTGCTGCCTAGCAAATGCAGTCATACTTTGTATCATAATTTTACTCGTGTTAATCAGCCAAGACGGTATACTAACGACCTTTTCGTTATCTAACAAATGAGGTGTTGTTATGCGTCCCAGTGGCCGTTTAGAAAATCAATTGCGCGATATTCGCATTACCAGGAATTTTACTCAACATGCAGAGGGATCCGTGCTTATAGAATTTGGCGCGACCAAGGTGATTTGCACCGCGACAGTAGAGGAGAATGTCCCTCGCTTTGTCAAAGGCAGTGGGAAAGGGTGGTTAACAGCGGAATATAGTATGTTGCCACGTGCTACTCATCAGCGTACGGAGCGAGAAGCAGCCAAAGGTAGGCAAGGGGGACGCACCATGGAAATTCAACGGCTGATTGGGCGTTCATTACGTGCAGCCATTGATTTATCGTTATTAGGCGAGCGAACGATTACGATTGATTGTGACGTTATTCAGGCTGATGGTGGGACTCGCACAGCTTCTATTACCGGTGGATGTGTTGCTCTCGTTGATGCGTTACGATATTTACAAACTAAAAAGATGATTACTACAGATCCTTTCATAGGTTTTGTTGCTTCCATTTCTGTTGGCATTTATAAAGGTGTTCCAATTTTAGATTTAGATTATTTAGAAGATTCGAGAGCAGAAACAGATATGAATGTGATCATGAATGATTCTGGTGGGTTTATTGAAATTCAAGGGACTGCTGAGCGCAAAACATTTTCTCAACATGAATTAAATGCCATGCTTGAATTAGCACAATCGGGTGTCGGCCAATTGATTGATCATCAAAAGAAAGCGTTAAACGGTTGATGAAAGGGATAAACACAGATTGGTATCGTTGGTTAGATGATATCTTGCGTCTGCAAGTGGTTCTTCAGCCCCAGGCGAAAAAAAATGCGTTAGTAAGTGTTTATCACGGACGATTAAAAATTCAATTAATGGCAAAACCTCAAGATGGAGAAGCCAATAAACAATTAATTAAATTTTTAGCGAAAGAGTTTGATGTTACCCAAAAACAAATTGAAATTGTTCAAGGATTACATCAACGTCAGAAATTGGTTGATATTCATAATCCTTCAAAAGCTAAAGTTCAATCAGTTTGTCAGTTACTAGGACTTGCTTAAGTCATAATCAATAATTAACGGAGCGTGATCTGAGAACCGTTGATCTTTGTATATAGCGACTTTTTTTATTTTATGTTTTAAGCCAGGAGTAATGACTTGATAATCAATCCTCCATCCTACATTTTTGGCCCATGCTTGACCACGATGGGACCACCAAGTGTATTGATCACTTTCTTGATTAAGTACGCGAAAAGCATCAACGAAACCCGCTGGTCCAAATAAATGATCCATCCAAGCGCGTTCTTCGGGAAGAAAACCAGAATTCTTTTGATTACCTCTCCAATTTTTTAAATCATTTTTAGTATGCGCAATATTCCAGTCGCCGCACAAAATAAATTCTCTGCCGGAGTTTTTAAGTTGGATTAAGTGAGGCATAAAACGATCGAGGAAATCAAATTTAACACTCTGGCGTTCTGGACTGCTGGTACCAGAAGGTAAATACAGCGAAACAATGCTGAGATTGGGATAATCCGCTTGAATATACCGAGCTTCTTTATCAGCGAGTTCCCATCCTATCGTAGTAATAATATTTTCAGGAAATTCACGAAGGTATAAAGCAACACCACTATAACCTTTTTTTTCTGCATCTAAAAAATAACGATGATATCCAGGGGGGTGAAAAATAGGATCTGACAGTTGTTCCTGTTGCGCTTTCGTTTCTTGAATACAAACAGCATCGGCATTTTGCTCCAACATCCACTCAAAGAACCCTTTTTTGGCAGCAGCACGAATCCCATTGACATTAGCGGTGATGATCCTCATCCTATATCTCCTGTAATTTAAGTATTGTTCGGAGCAGTCTTTGTCATCCTGAGTGTTAGCGAAGGATCTCAGCGTTAACTTTGAGATCCTTCGCTAACGCTCAGGATGACAAGCTTCATTAGGGTCTCATAACTTCCTTAATAGTTACAAATAAAATTAGTTTTCACAGGAGATTTATCATGCAAGATTACCAACGCGATTTCATCGAGTTTTGTATCAAACATCAAGTCCTTCGTTTTGGTGAGTTTAAGTTGAAATCTGGTCGCATGAGTCCTTATTTTTTCAATGCAGGATTATTTAATAGCGGTGCAGCGTTAGCTAAGCTTGGGTATTACTATGCAACCGCTATTCTCCAAACACAGGTTTCATTTGATATGTTGTTTGGCCCTGCTTACAAAGGTATTCCATTGGTTAGTACAACGGTAGTTGCACTAGCACAAGATTATGAACGAGATATTCCTTATTGCTTTAATCGTAAAGAAGTTAAAGATCATGGTGAAGGCGGGGTGTTAGTTGGTGCGCCATTACAAGGGAAAGTATTTGTGATTGATGATGTCATCACTGCAGGCACAGCTATTCGAGAATCTATGAAAATCATTTCAGAAACACCGGCTCAAATTTGTGGGATTATGGTGGCGATGGATCGTCAAGAGCGTGGGCAGGGAAAACTATCTGCCATTCAAGAAGTCAAAGAACAGTTCGGCATCCCTGTTTTTAGTATTATCAAGCTGGAAAACCTAATTGAATACCTATCCCAACAGCCTGAAAATAAAGAGATTTTAGAAAAAATGCGGGCTTATCGGGCAGAATATGGGGTTTAGGAAATTTACTCTGCAACTTGGGATGAGGTACAGTGGATAGAAATGCATCATTTTTTAAATAAAAAATAAGATATTTGGATAAAATGGAAATGCGAAATGTCAGTAAAAATTCTTAAGAAAAATATTTTTTATTTGCTTCACATTATCATTTTGATAGCATTTATTTTTCTATTCGTCGAAAACGCAAATGCATTTACATTGGTTGGCACATGGAAATTAAATGCCATAGAAAAACAAAATCAGAATAAATCATGGGAATCTGATTGTAATTCTCCAACTGGATTAATTACTTATACATCATCTGGGTATGTTTCTGTTGGTCTAAACTGTATGAAATCTAAAAATTCGCAGGAACCAAGTTTCACATTAGAAGATACAGCATTTTATGTGGGCAAGTACTCTGTCAATAAAAATGTTGTTACACACATTATTCAGAATTCCTCTGCTTTTAAATTTTATGGAAAAACTTTAGAAAGGGAACTTCAAATTTTAAATGACAATTCAATGTTTTTGATCGTCAAAAGACAAGATGGTGGATTAGTACGTCTCAAATGGGAAAGAGTAGCAAATAGATAAATTATATCTAAAGCAACATAAAATTAGTCAATAAAAGTAGATGGTTCAACTTGAAAACGATCAGCAAGTAGTTTGATTTGTCTTAAGTTCAATGAGCGTTTCCCAGAAAGTACTTCAGATACGACGCCTTGACTCCCAATTTCAGGGAAATCGTTTTAATGAAGATCGTGTGTTTCCATTAAATATTTCAATGCATCGATGCCAGTACCTGTAGGCGCTTGAAAATGCATTGCTTCGTAAGAAGAAATGAAACTGCTAATAACGTCAATTAATCCAATAAGTGGATGTTTTTCGTCATTTCCAACAAAATCTAAGAGTTCATCTAAGCGAGCAACCAGCATTTCATATTCCTTTTTATTCATAGGATAATGAACGATCGGAGCAATATAATCCCAGTGTTGAATTGCTTTTTCCAAAATGTGGTCCGTCATTTTATCAAACCCCCGTATGTCCAAACCCACCAGAACCTCTATCAGTTTGTTCGAATTCTTGAACGATTTCGAATTCAGTGCGGATGATGGGAACGAAGACGAGTTGTGCAATGCGGTCACCGGGTTGAATGGTGAAGTGATCATTTCCACGATTCCAGCAAGAAACCATTAAAGGTCCTTGATAGTCAGCATCGATTAAACCTACTAAATTTCCGAGTACGATCCCGTGTTTATGACCTAATCCAGAGCGTGGCAATATAATCGCAGCCATGTTGGGATCTTCTATATAGATAGATAACCCTGTTGGAATTAATTGTGTTTCTCCCGCTTTAAGTTGCAGTGTTTGATCTAAACATGCACGCAAATCTAATCCAGCAGATGCAGAAGTTGCATGTGTTGGTAATTCAAACGTAGTTCCAATACGTGGATCTAAAATTTTAAGTTGAATTTTTTTATTCATGATTAATTCCTTTTGTAATGAGTTGAATCAATTGACGGGCAATTTGTTTTTTACTTGATTTTGAAATTTCAAATTTTTCTTTCGGTGTAATGACAGTTACCGCATTATGATCACTACCAAAACCAATGCCTTCTTCATTCACCAGATTCGCAACAATCATATCACAACTTTTATTTTTTAATTTTTGTTCCGCATGTTCAATGATTTTTTCTGTTTCAGCGGCGAACCCAACACAAAAAGGTTTTTTAGTTCGATTAGCTACTTCAGATAAAATGTCTGGATTTGGTATTAAGTTTAGAGTGACTCTTTCGGAAGATTTTTTTAGTTTTTGTGAGGCGATTTGTTCACATCGATAATCACTCACTGCAGCGTTTGCGATAAATACATCGGCGTGATCAATGTGTTCCATGACAGCGTCGAACATTTCCGATGCGTTAGTCACATTAATTCGATCAATACCAGGAGGCGTTGCTAAACTCACTGGACCAGTGATCAATGTGACATTTGCACCGGCATCTCTCGCGGCTTCTGCTAAAGCAAATCCCATTTTTCCTGAACTGTGATTTGTAATAAATCGAACGGGATCTATGATTTCGTGAGTGGGACCCGCTGTGATGAGTACAGATTTGTTTGAGAGATCTCCCGTTTTAAATAATCCTGTAATAGCTAATAACAAATCAGTAGGTTCTAATAATCTTCCTAATCCTATATCTCCACAAGCTTGCTCTCCGGCATCAGGGCCGAATTGTTTAATACCACGTTCCTGTAAGCATTTTAAATTTTCTTGTGTTGCGATGTTATGCCACATTTGTTGATTCATGGCAGGAGCGATAGCAATAGGTGCTTGTGTTGCTAAACATAATGTCGACAGTAAATCATCCGCTAATCCGTGTGCTAGTTTTGCGATGAAGTTTGCACTGGCAGGCGCAATGACAACGGCATCAGCCCAGCGAGCTAATTCAATATGTCCCATAGCGGCTTCGGTTTCTACATCAAGGAGATCATCATGAACTTTATGGCCGGACAAAGCTTGTAACGTGAGAGGCGTTATAAACGCTTGAGCCCCTTTTGTCATAACAACTCGGACTTGGGCCCCTGATTTTCTAAGCAATCTGACAAGCTCAGCACTTTTGTAAGCGGCAATGCCGCCAGTGATGCCAAGAATGATGCGAAAATTGTTTAAATATTGCATAATCAACCTCGTTGAAGGATGCATTTTAGGACAATTTAGCTTTATCGGGTAGGAAAATTCATAGGAGGACTAAAAATTGTTTAAATAAAAATCAAAACAATGCTAGAATTGGCATATAGGGAATATCATGCAAGACTTAAACTGGTTATTGAGTAGTAAAAAGGATTTGATGACTTTTCCAACGGAAGTAAGACAAGAAATCGGATTTGCTTTGTACGTTGCACAAGAAGGGGAAACCCATCATTCAGCAAAATTATTTAAAGGACTAGGTTCAGGAATTTATGAAATTGTTGTTGATTACAACAAAGATACATTTCGCGCAGTATACGTTGTTAATTTAAATAAAAATATTTTTGTAAACGATAGTATTTATGTGCTCCATGTTTTTCAAAAGAAATCTAAGAAGGGAATTAAGACTCCAATGAAAGATTTAAATATTATTAAGCAGCGATTAAAATTTTTGAAAGCAGAGTTAACAAAAGGAGGGATGTTATGCCAAACAAGCAAGGGATCATAAAATCTAGTGGTAATGTATTTGAAGATGTTGGATTAGAAAATCCAAAAGAGTATTTGGCAAAAGCTGAATTGGCTCATCAAATTAATAAATTGATTCAACAGCGAGGTTTAACGCAGATTGAAGCAGCTAAATTATTAGGGATCGATCAGCCAAAAATATCAGCATTAAGTTGTGGTAGATTATCTGGTTTTTCAATTGAAAGATTATTTAAATATTTAATTAAATTAGATCAAGAAATTGAGATTGTGATTAAACCACATAAATCAAATAAAAAATCCATTAAAAATACACCGCCCTCTATTAATGTTCGATACGTAGATTCTTAAAATATTTTGGAATTGCAATGTCTATTATTGATTGGCCAGAACAAGAAAGGCCGCGAGAAAAATTATTAAAATTCGGATCGGAAAATTTATCTGACGCTGAATTATTAGCTATTTATTTACAAGTAGGAGTAAAAGGAAAAACAGCCGTCGATCTTGCGCGAGAGTTGCTAAAGCATTTTGGGAGTTTTCGTGCTTTATTTGAAGCGGAATATTCGAGTTTTTCTCAGATATCTGGTTTAGGTCAAGCCAAATATGTGCAGCTACAAGCAGTATTAGAATTAAGTCGTCGTTATTTGTCTGAGCAATTACAGCGACAAGACATATTCAAAAGTGCTAAAGATACTAAGCGTTTTTTATCTGCACGTTTACGTCATTGTGAAAATGAAGTATTCGCCGGATTGTTTTTAGATAATCAAAATCGCATGATTAGTTATGAAGAATTATTTAAAGGGACTATTCACAATGCTATTGTGCATCCACGCGTTGTTGTAAAGCGTGCACTACATCACAATGCAGCTGCTTTGATCTTGGCACACAATCATCCTTCAGGAATTGCAAATCCCAGCTTTCTTGATCGAGAAATCACTCACACATTAAAAGAAGTGTTGAATGTCATTGATGTGAAATTATTGGATCATATGATTGTAGGAGATAATCAAGTGACTTCATTGGCAGAATTGGGATTGTTGTAAGAATATTTGAAAAACAGTGTCATCCTGAGCGTCAGCGAAGGATCTCAAGGTCAACGCTGAGATCCTTCGCTGACGCTCAGGATGACAAGCTTATGCTTAAGATGGCAACAAATGTTTTTAAAGCTCAACTTGAGTGCCCAACTCAACCACGCGATTCGTAGGAATTTTAAAAAACTGTGTTGCACTACTGGCATTTTTCGCCATGCTGATGAACAATTTTTCTCGCCAGAGTGGCATGCGTGGAATATTGCTTGGAACTTTTGGAATGAGCGTTTCACGACTGAGGAAAAAAGAGGTTTCCATCAATTTGAATTCTAATCCTAGAGGCTTACACAAAGTGAGTGCTTTAGGAATATTAGGTTCATCTTTAAATCCATAGTTCACAATGATTTGATAAAAATTATTTTCCAATGAGTTGATTTCCACCCGTTCATTTTTGGGAACATGTGGAATATCTTTCATTTCTACTTTAAGAAAAATAACGCGTTCATGCAGAACTTTGTTATGTGCCAAATTATGTAATAATGCGAACGGCACACTGTCACGACTTGGTCCTAAAAACACAGCCGTCCCAGGAACACGCGTTGGTGGATGTTTTACAATGCTGCGTAAAAAACTTTTCAAATTAGTTGAATCTGGTTTTAATCGCGTGAGTAATATTTCACGGCCTTTTTTCCAGGTAGAAAATAACGTAAATATTCCAAGGCCCATCAAGAGTGGGAACCAACCACCTTCTGCAATCTTCACGAGGTTAGCGCTAAAGAACGCACAATCAATCACTAAGAAAAATAAAATAACGATCGCGCTAATGAACCAATTCCATTTCCAAAGATTGCGAACAACTACAAAAGCTAAAATAGTGGTGATTGTCATTGTGCCAGTCACTGCAATACCATACGCTGCGGCAAGGTTACTGGAAGTTTGAAACCATAGAACTAAAGCAATGATCGCAGCGAATAATCCCCAATTCACCCAAGGAAGATAAATCTGGCCAATTTCTTGTTCTGAAGTATGAGTGACTTCTAATCTAGGACAATATCCTAATTGTATCGCTTGCTGTGTCATAGAAAACGCGCCCGAGATGACGGCTTGCGAAGCAATCACCGTTGCGACGGTGGACAATATGATCATCGGGTACAACCCCCAGCTAGGCAGTAACATATAAAACGGGTTAGCGATAGCCGCAGGATTTTGCAGAATAGCCGCACCTTGACCAAAGTAATTTAACAAAAGAGCCGGTTGTACCAACCAAAGCCAAGCTAATTGAATAGGTCGTTTACCAAAGTGGCCAATATCTGCATACAGTGCTTCAGTACCAGTGAGCACAAGGACAACAGCGCCCAATGAGAGAAATGCAAACCCCTTATAGTCCATGAAAAAATGAATCGCATAAAATGGGTTAACTGCTTTTATGACACTAGGGTATTGGATGATACTGATAAGACCTAGCACGGCAATCGTTATAAACCACACTATCATGATGGGTCCAAACAAGGCGCCAACATTAGCAGTTCCTTTGCGCTGGAATACAAATAGGCCAATCAGAATCAGGATAGCCAAAGGAACAATATAAGGGTGTAGAGCATGGGTGGCGATATCTAATCCTTCGACGGCACTTAGTACGGAAATGACAGGCGTAATCATCCCATCTCCATAAAATAGGGCAGCCCCGAATATACCCAGCAACATAAGCGCTCTTCGGGTTTTGGCTTGGCTGGTCGTGGTTCTTAGTGCGAGTGACATGAGGGCCATGATGCCGCCTTCACCCCTATTGTCAGCCCTCATAATAAATAAGACGTATTTCAAAGAAACGACGATGGTTAATGCCCAGAATATCAGAGACAGTATCCCCAAGACGTTGTCGTAGCTCGCAGGAATCGTATAAGTACCGCTGAAGGCTTCTTTTAAAGCATAGAGGGGGCTGGTGCCAATATCCCCATAGACGACTCCTATAGCGCCCATCGCTAGGAGGGAGAGGCTGCGTTCGGTCGTATCTTGTTTATCATGGGTGGGGCGCATTCATTCTTATCCATAAGTCCACAGAATCCAGAAGGCCGTATCATAATCTAATTTAATGAATAATCGAGATGTAAATATCCAATTTACCTGAATTTTTGTTCCGACCGACCCTAAGGGGTTCCCTCAGCAGATCCAGTTTGCGTAGTTTCTGGCTTTCTGATATAAAGCACGGCTCTTTATTTGAAGAAGGTTTGAAGAAATAGAGAGTCTAATCAAGAATTTTGGAGAAGAATCATGTCTAGGGTTTGTCAAATGACTGGGAAAGGTCCCATGACTGGGAACACTGTTTCTCACGCGAATAACAAGAAGAGACGCCGTTTTTTACCGAATTTGCATGAATTGCGTATTTGGATGGAAGATGAGAAACGTTTCGTTAAATTACGTGTCAGTATGCATGGCATGCGAATTATTAATAAAATTGGTATTACCAAGGCGCTCGAAAAAATACGTGCCCGCGGGGAAAAAGTATAGGAGTTAAGTTATGGCTGCTGTTCGTGAAAAAGTAAAGTTAGTATCTACTGCAGATACAGGTTATTACTACACCACTACAAAAAACAAACGTAAAACCACTACGAAGCTTGAGTTCAAAAAGTTTGATCCTATTGTTCGTAAGCATGTTGTATTTAAAGAAGACAAAATTAAATAATCGGTTTTTATAAGTTTGTGAAGTTTTCTCATTTCGACTGGTCGACAAGTACCAGCTCAATCAATTCTTCAAGGAGTGTGTGATGCAAATTACTATTACTGGACATCATTTGGAAGTCACTGATGGATTACGTTCTGCTGTTGAGAAAAAATTTGATCGCATCGTTCGTCACTTCGACAAAATTATGGATATACAAGTGACATTAGCTGCAGAAAAGTTAGTTCAAATTGCTGAAGCAACAATCTTTGTTGCTGGTGCAAAGTTTCATGCACGTTCAGAACAAGAAGATATGTACAGCGCTATTGACGATTTAACTGATAAAGTGGATCGACAAATCAAGCATCACAAAGAAAAAATTAAAGATCACAAAGGCAAAGAGTAAGTCGTTTACACAACGTATGGATGTTACTGACTGTGGAAAAAAACGTGCTCACTAAAAAAGTGACAATTGTCAATAAATTAGGGTTGCACGCACGTGCCGCTGCTAAATTTGTCTCACATGCATCCCACTATGAAAGCGAAGCTTACCTCATCAAAGGAAATGATCGCGCCAATGGAAAAAGCATCATGAGTGTGATGCTATTAGCTGCTTCACATGGTACTGAATTAGAATTGCAAACGACAGGTAAAGATGAAGTAGAGATGATGCAAGATTTAGAAAAACTCATTCAAGAAAAATTTGGTGAGAGTGAATAACAACGAGTGTGCCATCCTGAGCCAGAGT
>JAFEDO010000036.1 GCA_018241565.1 Pseudomonadota bacterium | reverse complement strand
TTAAACTCCAGGTCTTGTCGCTTGAAGAGTAGTTCTTTCAGCCGCATTACAGAATTGATCTCTAATAAACCTAGAAGCATTTTGAGTAGCCCAACTAGCTCCTGTAGCTACCCCGCCATATGTCGATACTGTTTGACCTGTCACTGCTGCTGCCGCTGTCGCTGTCCCTGAATATAAACCATACATCCAGAAAGCACCTCCTATGGTAGTAGGAATCAATACTACAATCGTGGCTATTGCAGCGTAGTACTCTATTCGATCTAAACATTCCACGGCCTTAGATTTATTCAAAATATTTTCATTTTTAATGATCTCATTAATTTGAATCGATATTAATTCATCAACATATTCATCTAAAATTGCAGCAGGTTCTTGAGGAATTCCTTCCAATCTTAGCGATGTTTTAATTTCCCCCAACCATACAAGAAGATTTCTACGCACTACTAAAATTTTTCTCTGCTCTCCTTGAGCATCATTAGAAACTTCAACACGATTTAACCAAGTTAAAGAATTATGTGTTGCGTGCAAGATAAAAGAACGCAATGCATCTATAGTGCGGTATATATTACGTAATGAAGGCTCTCTTCCTTGTGTTATTCTCGCATCTGTGTAGTTAATGAAAATTTGATTTAGTACTGCATCAGCTCTAACCCTAAGCAAATCATTTTGTTCAATGACAGGGGGATTGTTTCGAATCATATTATTCTCCTGTAAAAATTAATTTTTTCAAAAAAACTAATAAATTAGTTTTATTGTTTTTAGAAAAAAAGTTTTCTATTTAACTACCTCACCATGAAGCAGTTATCGCAATAGTACATATCGAAGATGAATATATGATGACGGAGAGATAATTTTTTTGTTAGCGCGATTTAAAGAAATATTTAGAAACTAGATAGGAAATAACAGCGTGACTTGAGTCCCTTTATTAGGAATACTTTTTATATTAATACTGCCTTGATGAAGTTCCATAATCGTTTTTACAATAGTAAGACCTAAACCCACTCCTTCTGGGTAAACTAATTTAGACTCTTCTGAACGATAAAAATATTCAAAAATATGACTAAGATCTTTTTCTGACATGCCAATGCCATTATCGGAAATTACTATATTTATACTTTCCGAAGTCTCTCTGTTAATATCCACGCAAACATAACCATTATCTTTTGCATATCGAAAAGCATTAGATAAAATATTTTGAATAACACGCCTGAATAACGTGAGGTCTGCATTTAATTCAGCATAACCATTACAAGCAACAGTAATATTTTTTTCAACTGCTATGGCATCATAAAATTCTAAAATATGCTTAACTTCATCTTGGACTGAAAAACTACTAAAGGTTAGCTGACGTTTTGGTTCTGATGAGCGCGCTAAAAATAATATGCTATCAATAATTTCACTTAAACGGCGATACTCTTCAAGATTAGACTCTAAAACATGTTGATATTCGGCAGTTGAGCGTTGTTTTGTTAAAATATAATCAGTTTCTCCAATCAAATTATGAATTGGGGTACGTATTTCATGAGCCAATTCCATCACACAACGACTTAAAGTATTAACAGCTTGCTCAATGCGATCCAGCATTTTATTAAACTCACTTGCAACAACTTCCAATTCAGCAGGCCATTTTTTGTAGTCAATCCTAAGATTTAGCTTATCTATTTCTATTTTTTCAGTAGCCATCACTATTTTTTGTAATGGACTAATTCCCTTTGAACTTAAAAAATATCCGAAAACTGCAGAAAACATGGCGCCAACAACTATGATTAAAAGCAATATTTTAATGAACTGATTAATAAGAAATTCATGATAAGTAATATCTAATGCAACGTATATGAAACCTGTAGAGCCAGTCAGTTTATTAATCACGATAGGAGCACTAATTAATAGATAATTTTTATTATCAACTCTTACTTGTCGAATTTGTTTTTCCCATTTTTCAACATTGACTCTTGGAAAAATATTTTCGTTTAATTCCTCCGGAAATCCAGGAGTTTTTATAAATAATTTTTTATCTGTCTTTGTTATTTTAATAAAATAGTGGTAAGAAGCATTTTTTAATGCTTCAGGAACTCCGTTGATTTCACCTAAAATGAAATCTAGATCTCCTGGAGCCTGATTTAGTAAGCTCTGAATGATATAAACTTCGTCAACTAAATATTGTTTTGCACCAACCAACATCGATTCCTTGCCAATAAAGTACAAAACAAATCCAATACTAACCAGCAAAATCAAGTTAAAAAATAAATAAAGACATGTTAATCGACCAACTAAAGATTTTAATATTTTCATTATAAATCACTCCATTTTATATCCTAATCCTCTCAGGGTATGAATTAATTTTCTTTCATGACCATCATCAATTTTTTGACGCAACCTTCTAATAGAAACATCAATAACGTTCGATTCATTTTCATAGTTGATATTCCACACTTGCTCAGCAATATAAGTTCTTGACAATAATTCCCCCTGCCGTCGAGCAAGTAACAACAGTAGAGAAAACTCTTTTTTAGTCAGCGTAATATTTTTTCCAGCTCGATTTACTTTGTACTTGAAACAGTCAATCTCTAAATCTTCAACCGATATAATCTCGTGATTTTCATGCATATGAGTTTTCTTCAATTGAGTACGTATACGTGCTAATAGCTCAGAAAATGCAAATGGTTTTATTAAATAATCATCAGCACCTAATTCTAAACCTTTTACACGGTCCTCAACTGAATCACGCGCTGTTAAAAAAATAACGGGTACAGATTTTTTTTCTTTTCGAATCCGTGTAATAACATCCCAACCCGTCATTTTTGGCAATTTAACATCTAATACGATTAAATCTATATCGTAGTTAAGAGCATAATAAGCACCTTCTATTCCATCATGTGCCACAATGACATTAAAGTTATTTTCTTTTAATCCTTTTTCCAAATAACCAGTCGTTTTCTTTTCATCTTCTACGATTAATATATGCATATATAATCCCTTCAAAAAGTGCTAAATCCAAGGCTCAGATTTATCTATTTTTTCTCCATCAATGTCAAATTAAAATAAATTCATTATTTTTTAATGTTCCTGTAATCTTTCTGTTATAGAATGTCCTGGCTTTTTATTTGATAGTCTAACTGTTTTTATTAAAACTCTATTATTATGAGGGCATTATCATGCGACGTTCTTCTGGAAGCCAAATCGGTCATTTAGCAGGAAGAAGCTGGACTCGTCGTGAAGTTTCTGGTGATGGTGATTGTGGATATACGGCATTCGGGATTAGTAGAATAGAGGCGTATAGATTAATCACTGTTCATTTAAATGATGTTAAAAATTTCATTAAACCAGCTATTCACGAAGCTTTATTACTAAATAATTTTTTAATATATTTGAAGGAACATCATGTTGTTGAACAAAACACCACTCTAGAAGAAATTGAAGAAAATATTGAATACTATAAAAATAACTTAAGCATCTTAAAAGCATATATCGATTACGATATTCATGACAAAAAGATAGATGCAGGATGGGCACATCCTTGTATTTTGCAAGCATTAGCTCAGATACAGAGAATAGAGTTATTCATTTGGCAACTAGATCAGCAAAGTGACCTAATTCCACACCCTTATTATCATCATTTTTTACCGCCTGATGCACAAAAAAAAATCAATTTGCTGTTTACTAATGGCAATCACTTTGATCGATTAATATGGTTAAATGGCAATAACATCGTAAAGGTACTTTATTGGCCTCCAAATAAAACTAAAGGAGAAGTTGGACACATAGCTGTTCACATGTTTGCCGATCAAACTTCTGTGTATAGTGGCTTATCACCAGAAAAAAGTAAAATCAACCTACATGCAGCATCTGGGGAAATTGTCAAAGCTATTGTAGAAGATACGCCCGATGAAAGTTATTCTGAAATATTCACTCTTTTCGATTTTGACACTTTAAATATGCTAAACAGGGCCAAGTGTATCGAGACAGAAAGTAAAAATGGTAATGTATTTTGGAAATCCCATGATGAAATAAATTTTGATATTTTTTTAAGATACCATTATTTTTCAAGATTTTTTAATTTCTTCAACTTTTTTAAATCTAACACTCATATATCAAGAAAATTCTGTACACTAAACTTGCCCACATATCAAAATAGAAGATTTTCAGAAAATACAAATCCTGAATTGTACACAAGAAACTGTACTACTCACGCTATCCATCTGTTAGCCAAAGGATTTCCAGAAAAACTACTTGATAAAATAATTGATATTATAGCCAACGAAAATGATAATTCTGATGAAATAAAAAATTACTTAAAAACACTAAAGGAAGATACGCGTGAAGAGTTAATTCTTTTCTTTGTCGCTTATTTTAATCTGTATAAAAGAACTGATCTTACAATAAGATTTATTTCTAGATTCTTCGTGGATCTAAAAGAAAAAAATAATTTTATTACAAAAATTGACTTTAACAAACCATTACAAACTGCGTTTTTTTTAGCGAAAAGATTTTCGCAGTTTTATCCTTTTTGGTTTCTAGTAATATCGAGTTTACTTTTTATAATTCCAGCATTGGTTCTTGCAATGTTTTGTCTACTGGTGCTTCTGAACCTTTTTATTAATTCTATTCGTCTCTCTCTGCTTGGCTTAGGCATAGAATTTAATACTCGCGATAAGACTTATAAAACAGTAGAACGCGACCAAATTCTAAGTGTTATAGGAATTATTGGGGTGCTTTTTTTTATAACAATTTTTAAACTATCTATTGATGCTGCTATAGCGAAGACTACTATGCTTATCAGTGAATCCGTAAACTCTCTTACTCTATATGACATAATAATTGTTTTTCATGTTTTTTTTATCCCTATATCTTTTTTAGCTTTTCTTTTTATGTCAAGAGAGTTGTTTATAACATTCATTAATAATTTGATTTCATCATTTTCTCCAACAATGGAAACATATACACCTACAATGCTAAAAAAATTTTTACACATCCTTCATGAAATTCAATTAAAGGAAAAACCTAAAGAGATTGGATTAGACTACGAAAAAGTAAAAAACGAAGGGCTTCCGGATTTAATACAGATGAGTACAGATTTTCAAGATGAAGAAACATCAACAAATACACCCACAATTAGACGCTGATTCTTCAACATTACTCAAGCTAAAGGAGATTCATATTCATCTTGAATTTATAAAGTGGCGAAACACTTTTACTCCTTCACCCTCGACAGGTAAGTACCCCCATCGCGGGTATCTACTTTGATTAACTCGCCGGTTTGGACGAATAAGGGAACTCGAACGACGGCGCCTGTTTCTAGGGTTGCGGGTTTACCACCACCGCCGGAGGTATCGCCTCTGACGCCTGGATCAGTTTCTACGATCTTTAAGATAACAAACATGGGTTGTTCAACTGAGAGTGGCACACCGTTCCATAGAGTGACAACACAAACATCTTGTTCTTTTAACCACTTCTTGGCTTCTCCAACCACTTGCTCACTCGTCGCTAATTGTTCGTATGTTTCTTGATCCATGAAATGCCAATGTTCTCCATCGGAATATAAATACTGCATTTCTTTATCAACGACATCAGCACCTTCAACAGTTTCACCAGATTTATAGGTTCTCTCAATAACTCGACCATTCTTTAAATTACGGACTTTGACTCGAGTAAATGCTTGTCCTTTGCCTGGTTTTACAAATTCTGTTTCTACGATCGCATAAGGATCGTTATCGATCATAATTTTTAAACCATTTTTAAATTCATTCGTTGCATAAGTTGCCATATTTAAACTCCACTATTTCTTTCTAGATTTTTTTCCTGAAAAAACTGCCAGCAATTCTAGCGCAGGATGGCGATTATATCCATCGCGACTAATATATCTTGGTACTTCAAAACTCGTGATTTTTGCTCCTTTATAAAGCTCTCGAGTGAATTTCGTATCATGATTTGAAATAACCACTGTAATTCCTTTCTGAGACAGCTTTTTCGCTTCATCTGCTAATAAAGCTTGCTCTTTTTCACTGAACCCTCCACTGCTATACCCTGTAAAATTTGCCGTTTTTGATAATGGAGCATAGGGAGGGTCACAATAAACAACATCTCCTGATTTTGCCCGATCCATCGTTTCTAAAAAATCTGCCTGTATAAAGGAAGCTTGATGAGCTTTTTCAAGGAAAAACCGCATTTCTAATTCGGGCAAATTGGTTTTATCTCTCAGTCCAAATGGAACATTAAATTTTCCAGAAGTATTATAACGACACAATCCATTGTATCCATGCTTATTAAAATAAATAAATAATGCCGAGCGTAATCGAATATTTTTAGTTTGGTTAAATTGTTCTCTTAATTCGTAATAACGTTCTCTATTGTTATAACCAGGCTCAAAAAACTTTCGACAATATTTAATAAATTTTTCACCTTCATCTTTTAATTGATGATATAAATTAATTAAATCATCATTTTTTTCAGCTAATAAATAATTTGAGTAATTGGTATTTAAAAAAACTGCAGCAGATCCCGTAAATGGTTCTATTAAACGATTAGCAGGAGGTAATGCTTTTTTAATACGATCAATAATGCGATATTTATTCCCTGCCCATTTTAAAAATGGCTTCAAAATACTTTCCTTTTGAATTTTGATTAATTAAATGTTCTGTAAAGAATATCCGCAATAATAAAAAGTACAGCCACAGCAATTGTCATGACTAACCCTGCTTTTCCTCCAGGGACACGGTAAATAGCTTTTAATTTTTTATAGTAACGACTATTCCATGCCATTAAAGCCGGCAGAATAACTAATAAAATAACGCAAAAAATTCCTCCATAACTGAGCGCCATAACAAATGCATCTGGATAAAATAATGCGATCGCGATGGGAGGAATAAATGCTGTGGCATAGATGATCCATCCACGACGACTATTTTTATCAATGCTAAATCCATCGGCTAGAAAATCGGTTAATCCTAAAGAAACACCCAAAAATGAAGTCAACATACAAATCGAAGCAAATGTTCGAGATAAATCTGTGATCCAATATCTATTTAATTGTTGAGACAGTGAATCGGTCAACGCCGTTGTCGCGTGCCCAGAATTTAAAATGGCAATTAATCCATGTTCACCTTCGGCTGCGAGCACACCCATAATGGCAAGATCCCATATGAGGTAAGAGACTAAAGGAATTAATGAACCATATAGAATGACTTGACGTAATTTTTTAATATCATCGTTAAAATAAGCTCTTAAACTAGGCACTATGCTTGCAAATCCAAATGAAGTTACCAACACCATGATACTTGATGCCATATACTTGAATTGCCCATCACCCAGATTTTTAACTTCAACATGGGGAATAATTAAAAAAACGACTATGACGTATACAGCCAGTTTCCCAAACATTAACCCACGATTGACGACATCAACAGAACCAATCCCCTTGTAAACGATAAATCCTAAAATCAACACAAATAATAATTTACTCATCCATAGCGAGATAGGAATGTGTAATAGATGGATCAAATTATTAAAAACATCTCCACCACCCGTAATGTAAGCGGCGAGCAAAGCATATAATAAAAATAAATACGTTAACCATGCAGCGATCTGCCCTGGTTTTCCTAATGTGCTTTTAGCCATAGAAACTAAATTGCTGCGTTGAGAAAAACACAGATTCACTTCTAATATCAGCAATGCGCCTGCTGTCATCAAAGCCCAAACTACGAATAGAAAAACAGAAGAATAAACAAATCCACTTTCTGCATTTGAAATAGGTAATGCTAGCATCCCAGCACCAATTGATGTGCCAGTAACCATTAATATGCCACCCAGTAATTTCAAATCAATTTTCATGCGTCTCCTACGATCAATTGATCTACTGTTTGAAAACCTCTTGGTAATTTGTTACCGCGACGGCCACGCTCTCCACTATAATTCATCCAATCTTTTACTTTTAGTGTCACTTTTCTTTTTCCTGAAATGACGGTGAGAGGATCCTTATCTGAAAGAATCACTGTATCAATCATGTATTCTTCTTTACTCACGACCTTCGCTGTTGGAATTTGAAGAATTTTATTGCCTTTTCCTTTTGGTAACACAGGCAATTCTTTAATAGGAAAAACTAATAAGTTACCTTGATTAGTCACTGCAGCGATAAATTGAGTATCTACATCTTGAATCAACCGTGGAGTCAGTAATGCCGCATGTTCGGGAACTTTGGCGATTGCTTTTCCATTACGATTACGAACATATAAGTTTTCAAGTTGAGTTACAAATCCATATCCTGAACTTGCTGCCAGTAAACAATACTGTTGTGCATCACCTAATAACACACCAACGAATTGTGCACCTGGAGGTGGCGTGAGTTTTCCTGTGAGAGGTTCACCTTGCCCTCTGGCTGAAGGTAACGTATGTGCGGGTAATGCATAAGCACGGCCTGTTGAATCTAAAAATACCGCCAGCTGCTGGCTACGTCCCAACATCGCTATTTTAAATTCATCCCCCGCTTTATAACTTAAGGCCATCGGATCAATTTCATGCCCTTTCGCAGAACGTATCCAACCTTGTTTAGATAAAACAACGGTAATAGGATCATTGGCAATCATTTCTTCTTCTTTTAATGCAACGGCTTCTGTTCTCGCTACAATCGGTGAACGACGATCATCGCCATATTTTTTTGCATCTTCGATAATTTCATCACGAATTAATGTTTTTAATCGCTTTGTAGATCCTAATGTTTTTTCTATCGATTCTTTTTCTTTGTTTAATTCATCTTGCTCACCACGGATTTTCATTTCTTCTAATTTTGCTAAATGACGCAATTTAGTTTCTAAAATGGCTTCAGCTTGACGATCCGTAATACTAAAATGTTTCATCAAAACGGGTTTAGGTTCATCTTCTCTTCGAATGATGGCAATCACTTCATCTAAATTCAGATAAGCAATTAATAAACCTTCTAACACATGTAATCGATCTAGAATTTTTTCTAATCGAAATTGTAATCGACGTTTTACTGTTTCTGTTCGGAAAACTAACCACTCATTTAAAATTTCCAATAAATTTTTAACGCGTGGTTGACCATTTAAACCAATCAGATTGAGATTGACTCGATAATTATTTTCTAAATTAGTTGTCGCAAATAAATGTGACATTAAACTTTCAACATCAACACGATTAGAACGTGGGACTATCACGAGGCGCGTAGGATTTTCATGATCAGATTCATCGCGCAAATCAGCAACCATCGGAAGCTTCTTCGCCTGCATTTGTTGAGCAATTTGCTCTAATATCTTTGCACCAGAGACTTGATGTGGTAGTGCAGTAATCACAATATCGCCACCTTTTTCACAAGTATATACAGCACGCATCCGAATAGTTCCCGTGCCATTGCGATACATATCTAAGATTTCTTTTTTCGATGTAATAATTTCTGCTGCGGTTGGAAAATCTGGACCTTGAACATGTTCACAAATCTGTTCCAGAGTTAGATTGGATTCTTCTAATAACATGACACAGGCTGTTGCTACTTCACGTAAATTGTGTGGCGGAATATCCGTTGCCATTCCAACAGCAATACCTGTTGAACCATTTAATAAAACATTCGGCAATCTTGCGGGTAATAAAGAAGGTTCTTCCAACGTACCATCAAAATTAGGACGCCAATCAACAGTACCTTGTTCCAATTCGCTTAATAACACTTCTGCATAAGCGGTCATGCGTGATTCGGTATAACGCATCGCAGCAAATGATTTGGGATCATCGGGCGATCCCCAGTTTCCTTGTCCATCGATTAAAGGATATCGATAACAAAAATCTTGAGCCATGATGACCATCGCTTCATAGCAAGCTGTATCACCATGTGGATGATACTTACCTAAGACGTCACCGACTGTTCTTGCTGACTTCTTATACTTAGCCGTGGATTTCAAACCCAGTTCTGACATGGCATATACGATTCGACGTTGTACTGGTTTTAAACCATCACCGATATGCGGCAATGCTCTATCTAAAATAACGTACATGGAGTAATCGAGATATGCTTTTTCAGCAAATTCACGCAGGGGTTTTCGTTCTACATTCTCAAATTGAGTCACATTATCTGATGCCATAGGGGTTTCTTCTAGGTTTTGTACGAAAGGGCGACATCATAATATAAGTAGAGATGGAGTAAAGATTAAATTTCTTGTATGTATCATCCAGTATTAAGTATAAATTTTAATCAACTAGTTGGTGAGAAGTAGTCTCTTAAAAACTTTTACTATTTCATTGCCCTCATCCCTCATGGTGCTTGCTGTGGAAGCAGTGAGGTTTGTTCTGAAGGAGAATTAGAGTCAGTCAAATTCTTTTCGCCGCACTTAGGAGCCCCACATAAAATGTGGATAAATAAACCTGTAAAAAATGTGATTATTGAGGGAACCATAAGAACAGCAACAGAAAGCGCGGTAATATCATAAGGATCATGAATATCAAACTCTTTTGCTGCTCTACGGTCTGGCCCACCTATTACCAGATTCAAAATAAGGATCGCGCAGAGAAATAGGAGAAACGAAGCGATGCCCACGACTCCTCCCACAAGCACCATAGCAACCCCAGCGTAACGCATTATGCCTATTGTATTCGAACATACAGTGGTATTTTGTTTAGCAACATCTTGCTCATCAATAGGAGGTTTTCCGACAATCCCAAGTTCAAAATCATTTTCATCAGAATTGATTGCTTTACGTGACGTGTTCATAAAATCCTTCCTCTCTTAGTTTTAAAACAAATGCATCATAGAGAAAGAAAATCACAGAT
>JAFEDO010000035.1 GCA_018241565.1 Pseudomonadota bacterium | reverse complement strand
ATGAGGTAGCGGGGCGAATACCAGAAGCCCATTTATGGCGTCAAGGTGACCGCGAAGTTCTGGAAGGTCATTCAAAACTCAATTTTGAAGAACCGCAATACCAAGCTGATGGAACAACTAAAATGGTTCTTGCCAGTAAAATCCCTATGAAAGACAAAAGCGGTAATATTATAGGGATATTAGGAATTTATACTGACATCAGTGACCGAAAACTGGCTGAACAGCGTGAAAAGAAAGCCATTGAAGAAACGATTGAAGCTAAAAAACAAAATGAAATCATGCAAAATCAAGTTCATTTGTTTAAGCAATTGAGTGGTACAGTTGCACATGAGCTATTTACACCCTTACGAGGAGTCAAAGCAGGTTTTAATTTCATTACCAAGCAAGTTGCTAAGCTTACTGAAGCCTATCAAGAAGGGCTTTCCGCGGGGATATTAAAGGAAAAAATCTCCGAGAAAGCGATGAGGAATTTAGATAAGTCTTTGAGTAACATTACTAAAGAGATAGATTATTCCTTTCTCTTTATTGAAATGCTACTTGCTAATATCCGTTCTGAGAAATTTACTGGTGAACCCCTTAAAAATTGCTTTATTGCAGACGCTGTGGATGAAGCTTTAATGCGATACCCACTTAATGACACACAAAAGCAAAAAATTTCCACAAATCTAGCTTATAATTTCATTTACGCTGGAAGCCAGCAGCTCTTGATCCATGTATTGTTTAATTTACTCAAGAATGCCCTTTACTACGTAGCTAAAGCTCGAAAAGGGGAAATCACCTTATGGACAGTGGAAAAAGAAAAAGTGAATGAACTTCACTTTAAGGATACAGGAGAAGGGATTTCAGCGGAGGTTTTACCTCATATTTTTGAACAATTTTTTTCGAAAACCTTGCATGGAACAGGAGTTGGACTAACCTACTGTAATATGGTGATGCAGTCTTTCGGCGGAAGCATAGATTGTCAATCCATTGAAGGAGAATATACAGAGTTTATTCTGAAATTTCCGAAAGTAACTGCTTAATTTTGCCAAAAGGAGTTTGTATGAATATTGAAAGACCTAAAATTATGCCAGTTTTCTATTTTCCGACGACGACTTATCTTATTGATGATAACGTGGCGTTTTTAGAATTATTTAAAGCAGAGTTAGAAGAAGAAAATTTAGCTATTAAAATTGAATCGGATCCACAAAAAGCTTTGAATTTTTTCAATCATGAGTACAAACAAAATGCCTTCTGGCTAAAATGTTTTACTAAATTACCCCTTAAAGTATGGGGTGGCTCACAAGAAGTCGTAGTGGATGTATTTAGTATTCATAAACAAATGTATAACTCAAAGCGCTTTGATGAAGCTACCAATATTGTCTCTGATTATGCGATGCCGGAATTAACAGGCTTAGAGTTGTTTATGCAAGTGAAAACGACTGACGATCAAATCAATCCAAGAATTCAATTAATTATGTTAACAGGGGTTTTAGACACTGCAGTAGATGTTCATGAACACCTCAATGCATTCTTTAGAAAAAATGGCCCTGTCGAAAAGTTAATTTCTAAAATTTTGTCAGGTGAACGTATCTATTTTGAAGATGCTTCTTTAGGAATTATTTATCGATTACACAATGATCCTGAAAATAGAACTGGGTGTTTAACTGATGAGAAATTTATTAGTTTCTTTTGGGGTCACGTCCGTGATCAAAAAATTGTTGAGCAGTATTTATTAGATAAACAAGGTTCCAAAGTCATGCTAGACAAGCATGCAAACCTATCCTGGTTTTTCATTCGAAATGATTTAGGCATGGAACAATCTATCAATTTGGCTAAAAAATATAATGCACCTCAAGGTGTCATCCATGCGTTAGAAAGACATGAAAAATTATTGTATATATATGATGAAAACGAATTTCAAAAAAATACTGCTGTAAATTGGAATGACTATTTATATCCAGTTCAAATATTCGAAGGAAAACAAAAGTATTATTATGCATTCGTCAGTGATATAAAACATCATAGTATCGAAAAAGACAAAATTCTTTCTTTTGCGGATTACTTAGAATCTAATTAAAAAATAACTTTGGATTGATGCTAAAGCGTTCTGAAAGTTTTTGAATATGCTGTTTCGTGAGATTTCTTTTACCTGACAATATTTTAGAAATCAGTGATTTATCACCAATTTCAGGAAAATCATTAACACCTAAATTGTGTTGATCCATTAACAATCGCAACATGGCCACATCAGGGGCGTCTAAATTGGCTTCTTTATGAAATTTCATAAGCTCAGTATCAGATTGTTCATACGCTTTTATTGCATGACTCAAGATTTCAATAAGACCATTAGCTGGATTATCTTCACTATCATCAGTCTCTTGCATCAATGCTTCAATTAATGTAGTTGCTTTTTTATAATCAGAGTCATTCGCAATATGCAAATAAGATCTGGCTATTTCAGCAAACGATACATCATTATGCTTAACTTCATTTGACATACTCATTCCTATTTACTTAATCATAGATTTTTCACGAATATGTATAAATCATAATTGAGGATAGAATCAACTGATTTATCGCTTCACGGCCCGAATAATATTACCTAATCCAGCTTCCGTTAGGAATTTTTCCAAATGGAATCGAATCAAGTTAGGGTCATCCATTTGTAGTACTTCAGCTAATAATCTTTTTGCATGTTCTAACGTGAAATTTCGAATAACCCATTTTACTTTAGGTAAGCTTTTTGAATTCATACTAAGAGAATCAAACCCCATGGCTAATAATAAAATAACGGTGATGGGATCGCTCGCCATTTCTCCACAAATACCTATCGGTTTATTTTCACTATGTCCTGCGACAACCACTTGATTAAGCGCTTGAAGCAAAGCAGGATGTAATGGATCATAGAGACCAGCCACACGAGTATTATTACGATCAACAGCCAATAAATATTGTGTTAAGTCATTGCTACCTATCGATAAAAAATCCACTCGTTTCGCAAAATCTTTTGCTTGATATACGGCAGAAGGTACTTCAATCATGACACCAATTTGCGGATAAGAAATGGATTCATTTTCTTCAGTTAATTCCTGATATGCTTGTCGGATTAAAAGTAATGCTTCATCTAATTCTCCAACACCACTCACCATCGGTAACATAATTTTTAAATTATTTAATTCTTGGTTAGCTCGAAGCATTGCTCGAATTTGTACGAGAAATACTTCTGGGTGATCCAATGTCACTCGAATGCCTCGCCACCCTAAAAAAGGATTTGCTTCTTCGACAGGGAAATAAGGTAGACTTTTATCGCCACCAATATCTAACGTACGCATAATGACAGGTCTTGGAGCAAAAGCTTGTAATAATTGTCGATAAACAACATATTGCTCGTCTTCTGTAGGAAAACAATCGCGCACCATAAAGGGTACTTCTGTACGGTATAAACCGACCCCTTCTGCACCCACACTCAAAGACAAACTCGCATCGACAGCAAGTCCCATATTGACTAACAGTGAAACTCGATGTCCGTCAATTGTTTCTGCTGGTTTGTTTCGTAATTCAATCAATTTTGTGTTGAGTTGCTGTTCTTCTGCAACAATTTGTGCGAACTCTGTTAGGAGTTGCTGCGTTGGAGAAACATAAACTTGTCCATAATATCCGTCAACAATAACAGATTTACCCGCTAACTGACCAATAGACATGCCTGTAGCACCCATAACGGTGGGCACACCTAATGCTTTTGCTAAAATAGCAACATGAGAACTACTTGATCCTCCCGCAGATACCATTCCCACTAAGCACCCTTCTGGCACTTTCGCTAAATCCGCTGCAGTAATTTCTTCTCCCACTAAAATAGTTTTTTCCGCATACTCAACAGCATCTGTTTGTTCAGCTTGCAAATAAACTAATACACGTCTTCCCAAATCTTTAAAATCGATAGCACGTTCTCTGAGATACTCATCTTCTAATGATTCGAAATGCTGTACATGTTTTTTAATCACTTGACGTAATGCACTTTGTGCCCATAAACCTTCACGAATTTTACTAATAACTTCTGCACCTAAACTTTGACTATCCAACATACGCAAATAAACATCGAATATACTGGCTTCTTCTTTTGGCAAACTGTCTTTTAATCGTAAACTTAAATGTGTGATTTCATTGCGTGTTGCTAACAAAGCATGTTCAAACGACAGAATTTCTTGTTCAATATCTTCAGCATAACGATCAGGCACTGCATTTAAATCAGCAGGAGGATAAACAACCACAGCGATTCCAATACCAATACCAGATACGCTCGGAATGCCGCTGATATTTGCATCTTCTAATTCACTTAATTCAGGTTGAGAAAAACCCGTTAAGTCTGTTAATGCACCTTGTGATTCAGCTTCTGAAATGACTGGTGCTAATTGCGTAGCGATAGTTACTAGAAATGCTTCTTCTGCCTGATCGAAACGCCGTTCTTCTCGTTGCTGTATAGTCAGAATACCTAATAAGCGTCGACGATGAATAATAGGAACGCCTAAAAAAGCTGAGTATTCATCTTCACCCGCACCGGGATAAAAATAAAACGCAGGATGTAAACGGGCATTACTTAAATTGATGGGTTCTTCACGACGCCCTACTAACCCGAGCAGTCCTTTACTAATATTCAATCGTACTTTGCCAATAAGCTTTTTATTTAAGCCTTCCGTAGCGACTAAAATAAATTCAGCACGGCGACTATCAATGAGATAAATACTGCAAGCATCCGTTAATAACGTTCTTCGAACGCGTCGTACCATAATTTGCAATGCCTGCTTCAAATCGGGGGCAGCATTTACTTCTTGTACGATACGACGTAGCGTTTTTAGCATAGAAACCTATTCTTAAGGTTTTAGTAAAATGGGCTCAAGCTCTTTTAATGCATCTTGATAAACTTGGCGTTTAAAATAAATAACTTCTTCAACGGGCCTCCAATAATCTACCCAACGCCAACTATCAAATTCTGGAGATCGACTCACGTCTAAACGTATTTTCTGTTCACTGGCAATCAATCGTAATAAAAACCATTTTTGCTTTTGTCCAATCACAGTCACTTGAGCACTTTTACGAATATATTGTTCAGGTAATCGATACGTTAACCAAGATTGTGTACACCCCAGCAATTCTACATCGGTTGGCTCTAATCCCAGCTCTTCCATTAATTCTCGATACATGGTTTGCTCGGGCGTTTCCCCCTCATCCACACCGCCCTGAGGAAATTGCCAAGCATCTTGCCCCAATCGTCGCCCTAGCAAAACCATATTGTTGCCATGCGCCAATATGATGCCCACATTCAAACGAAACCCTTCTTCATCGACTAACATATCTAAACCTACCCTAGAAATTCAACAATTTGCCATTTTGCAGAAAATTACGATTTACAGCAAATTATCTTGACGTATTTGGCGTATAAAATACACTCTTTTCTGGAATTCTTCGAACGGACGCTAGATATGGCAAAATACAAAAATCGACTCGGTCAGCAAACGAGCCCCTACCTGCAACAACATGCCCAAGATCCCGTCGATTGGTACCCTTGGGGCGATGAAGCATTTGCAGAGGCTAAAAAAGATAATAAGCCTATCTTCCTATCTATTGGATATTCTGCTTGCCACTGGTGCCACGTCATGGCTCATGAATCATTTTCCGATCCCGAGATAGCAACCGTCATGAATGCACACTTTATTAACATTAAAGTTGATAAAGAAGAACGCCCCGACTTAGACAGAATTTATCAAACCGCGCATCAATTATTAACTCAGCGCTCGAGGGGGTGGCCACTGACTTTATTTTTAAACCCTGAAAATCAATTACCTTTTTTTGCAGGCACTTATTTTCCAAAAAGTGCGCAATATGGGTTACCTGATTTTAAAACTCTATTAAGCAAAGTCAGTCAATACTTTCACAATCAATACCAAGAGATTGAACAACAAAATGAAACATTACAACAAGTATTACATCAACTCACTCAAATTAAAAAAACTGAAAACTCTCTGAATACACAACCTATATTAGCGGTGAGAGAAACGTTCAAACACCAGTTTGATTCGGAGCATGGTGGTTTTGGCACAGCTCCCAAATTTCCTCAAGTCAGTTATCTAGATCGATTGATGCGACACTATGAAAGCACATTGCACCAAAACCAACTGGATAAAGCTGCATTAGTTAAATTAGAAGTTACTCTAACTAAAATGGCAGAAGGTGGGATTTACGATCAATTAGGCGGCGGATTTTATAGATATAGTGTTGATAATCAATGGCGCATCCCACACTTTGAAAAAATGCTGTATGACAATGCTCAATTACTTGCAGTCTACAGCGAAGCTTATCAAATGACAGGTATTTCTTTATTTAAACAAATCGCAAAAGAAACTGCTGACTTTTTGTTGCGTGACATGAAAAATTCACACGAAGGATTTTATGCGAGCTTAGATGCCGATTCTGAAGGCATTGAAGGAAAATTTTATTACTGGGATCGTATATTCGTTCGAGAACATCTCAACAAAAATGAATATCTTGTTTTTAGCCGTCATTATGGATTAGACCAGCCTTCGAATTTTGAAGAACATTGGCATTTATATGTAAATAAAGATTTGGAACAAATTGCAAAAGAAGAAAATTTATCGTTAGAAACTGTTCAAAAAAATTTGCAGTCTGCTAGAAAAAAATTGCAGCATCAGAGAGAAAATCGTGCCCGCCCGGGCAAAGATATAAAAATTTTAACAGCATGGAATGCGTTAGCCATTAAAGGGCTATCCATTGCGGGTAAAATATTAAACGATTCGAAATACATCACTGAAGCACAAAACAACCTGGATTTTATTCATGGCTCATTGTGGGAAAACCAACGATTATTTGCCTCTTATCAAGATGGAAAACCTCACTTGATGGCTTACTTGGATGATTATGTATTTTTAATAGATGCTATTTTACAATTACTACAAATTGAGTGGCGAACTAAAGATCTCCAATTTGCACAAGCATTAGCAGAAACTGTCTTAACATATTTTTTAGATAAAAAAGAAGGTGGGTTCTTCTTTACCGCACACGATCACGAAACACTCATTCAGCGTCCTAAAAATTTAACGGATAATTCAATTCCATCGGGTAATGGCATTGCTGCACAAGTGTTTCTTCGTTTAGGATATTTGCTGGGAGAAGAACGATATATTGATGCTGCTAAATCTTGCTTAGAATACGCTTGGACTGAAATAAAAAATCATCCGGAATTTCATTGCAGCTTGCTGAATGCATTGGAGGACTACTTAAACCCTCCAGAGATCGTTATCATTCGAGGAAATAATCATACGATGAAATCTTGGTTAGCAGTCGTTACGAATACTTATGCTCCTGGCAGATTGGTATTTGCAATTCCTGGTAAAGAAAAGGGATTACCGAATTTATTAGATCAAAAGAAAATGATTGGCACTGAACCCACAGCATATGTATGTCGTGGCACTCAATGCTCTGCAGTAATAACTGACTTAGATGAATTAATCATGCATTTAAAACCTCCCCCACCCTAACCCTCCCCCGGAGTACCGGGGGAGGGAACATATGTTCCCTCTTGGTATTTAGGAGAGAGAAATAAAAATCCCCTCCCCCGGTACTCCGGGGGAGGGTTAGGGTGGGGGACCTATTAACACTGGAGAAAAATAATGTCTCTAAAAATTATCGTCAATGGCGCATTGGGCCGCATGGGAATCATGACAGCAACAACCATCGAAAAACATCGTGAATTTGAACTCGTTGCTAAATTAAGCAAAGATGATGACTTATATGGTGCGATTCAAAAAACAAAAGCAGATATTGTCATTGATTTCACGCTAGCTTCAACCGTATATGAAAACACAAAGGCAATTATTACAGCTGGCGCACATCCCGTGATAGGAACTACTGGATTAACTCATGAACAAATCCAAGAATTTCAAAAAATGTGTCATGACAAAAAATTAGGAGGGGTGATAGCGCCTAATTTTTCTCTCGGTGCTGTTCTCATGATGAAATATGCGAGCGACGCTGCTAAATATCTTTCCCAAGTCGAAATCATTGAATTTCATCATGATGGGAAAGAAGATGCTCCCTCTGGTACAGCATTACGAACCGCTGAATTAATTTCAAAAAATCTTTCAAACAAAACATTTTTAAAAGCTAAAAAAGAAAATTTGCCTGGATCACGTGGCGCAAATGCTCATAATATTCCCATTCACGCTGTTCGCCTCCCAGGTTTTGTAGCTTCTCAACAAGTGATTTTTGGTAACACGGGTGAAACTTTAAAAATTTCTCACGATACCATCAATCGCGAATGCTTTATGCCAGGCATTGTGCTTGCGTGCCAAAAGGTGACTCAATTAAAAGAATTAATCGTTGGCTTGGAAAATATTCTTTAACGATCTATAAAGAATTATAAAAAAGATATTAAACACTTTGAGTTTATCGGTGATCAGAAATAAAAACTAAATTTCTAACATTTTCCAAACCTTCTTCCAGTGAAACTTCTGGCTGTCTTTTTTCTATAATTGCTTCGATAAAATTATTTAATTGACTCACATATGGATTGGAAGTTTCAAAAATTAAAGGATCGTTTCCCACTGTTATTTTTCTATTTTCAGCTTGGCCAGTTAAATCCATTCCAACAACATTGTTTTTTTCTGCATATATCTCGAGATTAAACGGTAAATCAAACAAAACAGAGCAAAAAATTTCAGCTGTTGCGCCAGATTTGAAACTCATAATAATTGATACTGTTCCGTCAGAGTAACCATTATCTGCAGTTTTAATAAAACTTTTAATTTCACTCACTTCGCCACAAAGAGGAATCATGATCCATCTGGCAATATCAATCAAATGTGTCCCGAGAATAGATAAACAAACCCACTCGCCTAACTCCGGATCTACACGCCACTTGGCATGTTCTATAAAATTAACGCCCCAATGGAGCTTAATATGATGAAGATTTCCTAATTCATTTTTATGGGCTTTTTGAGTAATCCTTCTTAAACCTTGATGCCATCTTAAATGGTAACCTACGGCTAAAGTAATTTGACTCTGCTGATACGCCGTTAAAATTTTTTCACAGGCATCGAGAGATGTACACACGGGTTTTTCGACGAGAATAGATTTACCGGCCTTAAGAGCTAATAAAATATGAGTAACATGCAACTTATCAGGGGTAGCAATAATAACAGCATCAAGTTTGGGATCATCTAGCATTTTAGAAACATCATCGAATGCATTTAATGTTGCTAGTGCATTATGTTTCGTGGCGAATGCCTGCGCTTTGTTAAGATCATAACTACAAACGCTCCACAATTGAGCGCCTGTCGTTTCTTTCAAAGCCACAGCATGCCTTTCAGCAACTCTTCCTGGACCTATTATTCCTATATTTAACATTCAAATTGCCTTTTCACTATCTTCGGAATCTAACTTTGCTGATTTTAAAATTGTGTCACAATTTTTGTCTGGCCTAGATATTATTCATGAGTTGCTGTTAATTAATATCCACCAAAAACTACTAATCCCCAAACAACAACGACGTTAATGCATGCGATGAGTACGGCAGCTGAACCAATGTCTTTTGCGCGCCCTGATAATTCGTGGCGTTCTAGACTGATTCGATCAATCGTAATTTCGATAGCTGTGTTAATTAATTCTGTGAGAATCACTAAAAACCAACTACTGAGGAGAAGAGCAATTTCAGCGGCACTGTTACTTAGCAAGGCAGCCAGTGGAACAATAATGATTGTTAGAAAGATTTCCGTCCGAAAAGCAAATTGAGTGCGAAAGGCGTATTTTATGCCTTGAAATGAATAACAGAATGCCGTGTATAGTTTTTGGAAAAATGAAAGCATTTGAGTTCCTTTCAAAGTACCCCCCACCCTAACCCTCCCCCGGAGTACCGGGGGAGGGAAGAAGAAATTAGACAAATATTAATCCTTAGATTTCCAGCGCAAATTCAATTCTCGAGCTGCTTTCACGTCATCCAATCGTTTCACTGGCATCGTGTGTGGTGCATTGCGAACTAAATCAGGATCAGTTTCCGCTTCTTTTCTGATTTTAATTAATGCATCAACAAAAGCATCGAGTTCATTTTTACTTTCAGTTTCTGTAGGTTCAATCAATAAACATTCCGGAACTAATAATGGAAAATAAGTCGTTGGCGCATGAAAACCATAATCCAATAATCGCTTCGCAAAATCCATTGCATTGACATTTAATTTTTTCTTTTCAGGATTAATCGTGATGATGAATTCGTGACTTGCTCTACGCTTAGGATATGCCAATGTAAATCCAGCTTGTTTTAACTTAGCCATCAAA
Source organism: Pseudomonadota bacterium (assembly GCA_018241565.1). Lineage (GTDB taxonomy): Bacteria > Pseudomonadota > Gammaproteobacteria > JAFEDO01 > JAFEDO01 > JAFEDO01. The sequence goes on along the minus strand of JAFEDO010000035.1, from coordinate 30,142 downwards.
TAATTAGCATTAAGCGTTGAAAACTCGCCCACGCGTTTTAAACCTTTGCGCCCTAACATTCGAATATAAATATATGCACGCAATAAAATTCCTGTATTCCCTGCAAAAGCAGATAAACGCCCAATACTATTAGGACAATCTTCTGGAGTTAACCATCGATAATGATTATCTTCTTTAGTGACCATCGGTAACGGTAAATAAGGTTTTAAACGCTCTCCTACGGCAACAGGACCTGCACCTGGGCCACCACCGCCATGCGGTGTTGCGAAGGTTTTATGTAAATTCAAATGCATCACATCAAAACCCATGTCGCCTGGTTTCACTTCACCTAAGATGGCATTGAGATTCGCCCCATCGTAATACAACAGCCCACCTGCTTGGTGAATGATACGAGAGACTTCTTGAATTCGACGTTCAAAAACACCCAACGTACTGGGGTTCGTTAACATAATACCGGCAGTTTTAGGTCCAACAGCTGCTTTTAACGCTTCTAAATCGATATCACCCTCAGGTCCAGTAGGAATTTCATGAACTTTATAGCCACACATGACTGCTGATGCAGGGTTTGTTCCGTGTGCTGCATCTGGCACTAAAATTTCTGATCGTTCAAAATCTCCACGCGCTTCATGATAAGCACGGATCATAGCAACGCCAGCAAATTCCCCTTGAGAACCCGCCATGGGTGCAAGAGAAATACCTTTCATGCCCGTCACATCTTTTAAATATTCTTGTAACTCATAAATACATTCTAAAAATCCTTGGCTAGAAGATTCTAACTGGTAAGGATGTCGTTGAAGAAATTCTGACATAGAAGCCGCTTTATGCACGCCTCGTGGATTATATTTCATTGTGCAAGAACCCAGAGGATAAAAATGCGTATCGATAGAAAAATTCTTTTTAGATAATTGTGTGTAATGCCGAACCGTTTGCATTTCAGATACTTCTGGCAATAAAGGTTTAGTTTTTCTATGTAAATTAGCAGGAATATCACCTTGTACTTCAGAAAGTTTTGGCAGTTGCGATCCTGCGTGACGACCAGCGGTTGATTTATCGAATATAGTTTGTGACATGTTTAATTCTCACTAACAGTAACAGTTTTTAACTCAGACACTTTTTTTTTATTTGCATGTAGTACTTGTTCTAAAGCGCAAGCATACAAAGATATATCTGTTTCACTTTTTGTTTCAGTAGCACAAACCAACAGTGCGTTTCCTAATTCTGGATAATCTTTTGATAAATCATATCCACCCTGAATACTACATAAAGCTAATGCTTCTAAAATTTCAGAAGGCGCTTTCGGTAATCGAATCACAGATTCATGAAAATAAGATCCTGAAAAAACTTTCTCGACACCAGATATCTGAGTCAATTGATCGACTAAATGTTTTGTGTTGGTATGACATTGTTGTGCCACCCGTGCTAAACCTTCGGGACCTAATAAACTCATATAAATCGTTGCAGCAGTCACTAACAACCCTTGGTTCGTACAAATATTTGAAGTGGCCTTAGAACGACGAATATGTTGTTCTCTCGCTTGCAATGTAAGCGCATATCCAATTTTGCCATCTTTATCGGTAGTCTCTCCTACGATACGTCCTGGCATTTGTCTTACCCACTCTTGTCTGCAACACATAAATCCTGCATAAGGTCCACCAGAGGCTAATGGAATACCTAAGGGTTGTGCTTCTCCGCAAACGATATCCACACCACGTTCACCCCAGACACCAGGCTCTTTTAAAATAGCGAGCGCCATAGGATTTACAACAGCAATGGCTAACGCACCTTCTGCATGCGCCCAATCCGTTAAAGCATCGACGGCTTCAAACTGACCAAAAAAATTAGGATATGGAATCACTAAACCAGCAATATCTTGACCATTATATTTTTGCAATGTTTCTAATAAAGTCACACCTGATTTAGGGTCATAAGGAATTTCAATACATTCAATTTTTTGATTATGAACGGTTGTTTTAACAGTCATTCGATAAGCGGGATGCACTGTCATTGGAATTAATATCTTGCGTGCTTTAGCTTTTGAATTTGCTCTTACTGCCATTAACACAGCTTCTGCTAAAGCCGATGCTCCATCATATAAAGAAGCATTAGACACATCCATACCAGTCAAACTCGTCATCATACTTTGAAATTCATAAATTAATTGCAAAGTACCTTGACTCGCTTCAGCTTGATATGGTGTGTATGCCGTCAGAAATTCTCCACGACTCGTAATATCCCAAACTGCTGCTGGAATAAAATGTTCATAAGCACCCGCGCCTATAAAATTTAAGTCATCGCTGACTTGAAGTGCTCGCTCTTTCAACAAACGCATCATTTGTTGCTCGTTAAGTCCTTCAGGAATTTCTTTTAATTCACCCGACCGTAAATCTTTTGGAATTTCATCAAACAATTGCTCGATGCTACTAGCACCGATAGTTTGTAACATCTCTTCAATATCTTTTTTAGTGTGTGGAATAAACGGCATGGATAGTTAACTACTCCTCTTCGGAAATTTGTTCATTGTAAGCATCTGCATCTAGTAATGCATCAAATTCACTCGTATCTTCAGGTTGAATGCGAAACAACCAACCATCGCCATAAGGATCTGTATTCACTAAAGCAGGAGAATCTTGTAGTTCTTCATTCACTTCTACTACTTCACCAGTAATCGGAGAATAAAAATCAGAAGCTGCTTTCACGGATTCAACAACACCTGCTTCATCGCCTCCTTTCAATTCAATACCTTCATCAGGCAATTCAACAAATACTAAATCTCCTAATAAATGTTGCGCATGATCAGTAATTCCAATGACGATTGTTCCATCATCTTCTAAACGAGCCCATTCATGGGTATCACTATAACGTAATTCACTTGGTACATTAGACATAATATTCTCCTAAACGATTATTTTTTCTTTAAACAATTATTTTTCCGTGTTTAACGAATCTGGGGGCAACGACTTGCGCTGCTTTCAATTTTCCACGAATATCTATTTGGCAAGATTTTCCAACATCTGCATTGACTCTGGCAAGTGCAATCGATTTCTCTAATGTTGGTGAAAAAGTACCACTCGTGACAGCGCCTTTGTTTAGACCATCAACAATCACCGTATAACCAGGTCGTATGACACCTTTATCTTCCAAAATAAGTCCAACCATTTTACGCTTTACGCCCGATTCTTTTTGCGCTTCTAATGCGGCTCTACCGATAAATTCACGAGAACTTGGTTCCCAAGCAACAGTCCATGCTAATCCGGATTCTAGTGGCGTTGTTGTTTCATCCATATCTTGTCCGTACAACATCATACCTGCTTCTAATCGCAAAGTATCCCTCGCTCCTAAACCGCAAGGCGCAACACCCGCTGCTAATAATTTTTTCCAAAAAGTTTCTGCTTCTTCTGCTGGAAATACGCATTCAAATCCATCTTCACCGGTATATCCTGTTCTCGCAATAAACCAATTTGCAATATCTACTGCTTCAAATGGCTGTAAAGTAGATATCGCATCTGCTTGTGCAGGCGTTAATACAGATAATAATTTTTCTTTCGCATGAGGACCTTGCACTGCTAGCATCGCCAACTCAGGACGCGTTTGGATGAATACGGGTAATCCATTGGCATTCTTTTCTAGCCAAGCTAAATCTTTTGCACGAGTAGCAGAATTTAATATTAAGCGATAATTATCTGGCGCACGATAATAAACAATTAAATCATCTAATACCCCACCTTGGTCATCCAGCATGCAACTATAGATTGCTTTACCAGGATGAGATAAACGATCAACATCATTCGCTAATAGATATCTCAAAAATTCTCGACCACCTGCACCTAACAGATCGACCACGGTCATGTGAGACACATCAAACATGCCTGCATCTTGTCGAACCTTATTGTGCTCTGCAATTTGTGATCCATAGTGCAATGGCATTTGCCATCCGAAAAAATCTACCATGAGTGCATGCGCATCGAGATGCTGCTGATAAAAAGGGGTCCGATTATGCATGGCTACTCCAAAGTATGGGGGTTTGAGAGTTGCGAAGTATATATAGGATGTGCGCTAAAAAGCTAGCTCGCCCTAATTGAAAAGTAGGGTCTAAAAATGAGGGGTAGAAGTGATTAAATTTTGACTTTTAGCCCAATCAGGCACATCAGTCGCTGTAACCACTGAGGAGTCATTGTACATTTTTTTGTATCCTTTTATGACCTTATGGTAGTATGCGACCCCTTCGAAATGGAATTTCTATCGTCGCCCCCTTCATGGAATATCAGTATTTTCAAACATTGAGTAGTGAATATGTACTCAAGTAGTTGTAGAGGTTTTTATGTCCAATGAGATTCAAGCAATTGTAGGAAAAGTTTCAGCGTTATTATCTACGATTTATGATGACTCAATTCGTGTCGATACCCCATCTCCAACTGAGAGCGACGAAGCTAAACGTACTCGAGTAACAGAAACACTGCTCATATCACAACTACCCACTACAGAAAATACCCCCATAACAGACAGCAAAACCATCACTACCATGATGGGACTTTTAAATAACAGTAAAGTAATGAATGTAGTTAAAAACCAAAACTTAATATTACGTTACCATCTTGAAATCATTCGGTTTGAACTTACGAAAAATCAAGATTCAATTAATATCCAAGATTATATCAATTTAGCTAAATATGTGAGCCTACTGTTAACACGTGCTGTCAAATATCCTGAAACCATAAACAATACTTTGATTGTTAGTCTCGAATTAGCTAATTTTTTATTTCAAAAAAATTCAGAAAACATAAATGAACCAAAACAAAAATCTGTTTTTGACAATGTTTTGAATTATTTAAAAGATCACCCTAATGATGTGCTATCGATAACATTGACTCAAGCCATTTTTGCCACTTTAAGATTTTTTTTTAATAAATTTGATGATCAGGTTTCAAAAAATAAATCCTCAGAATTCTATCAAGATGCAATCCATTTAGAAGAATACTTAGAAAACAAATTTCAAAAGCATAACGTGACTGATTCAGCTTCAAATGTAAATAGCACCTTTACTAACATTACAATACTAGATCCATTAATATCTAAACTTAAAACACAGATATCTGTCGCTATCCTTTCGAACATAAATTTAATTCCAAATAAAAATTCTAGCTCTACTACGAATGATGACGCCTTAGATATTTCAATAATAAATCTTATATCAAAAATACATCCCAAATGTCATATCGGTGAGAAATTGGAAATCGCTGATATTTTGATTGAATTAAATGATTTTTTAGAAGCTCGAATACAAAACATCATGAAACTCATTTTTGAAAATCCATTAGAAAAAAATTACGCCCTTAAAGAAACACTATCAGAAATGACTAACCATCAATACAAAAGCATTATTGCTATCTGCGAAGTCTTAGACGCGAGCATAATTCAACTTAACCAGAATATCTCCGCTGTTCCTTTGAGTAGCAACCTGCCTCTTGAATGGAAAAACTTTAAATCTCATAGAGTGTTTCAATTATTAAAAACAATAGCAGAAAACAGTGAACGAACACCAAGCACTGAATTCCCCCTAGAGTTACGACAAAAGATACATGATGAATCGATAGGTTATTTAACCACTTTTCTTTTAAATTGTTTTTTCAAACCTGAAGAAAGATTTCCTATAGATGATTATTTTATTGAAAGGTTTTTCAATAGATTACATTATGAAATTGAAAAACTTATTATCAGCAAAAAACCTATCAGTGTGAATGGATTTCAAGCTCACGATATCAAAGAAATATTAAATGCTCTTGTTTCTGGATTAGATCGATTATTTAAAGCATCTGATCACTTATTGAAAAATAATATTCCATTTGTACTGCATATAAAAATTTCTGCGGGAGTTTATATTATTAAAGATCTTAAAGATCTCTCAAGGAATTTAGATAATACTGAAAAATTTGTCATGAGAAAAGTAGCGATAACTCAATGCATTTTTACCGATACCAGTACACTAACAGCCTTTTTACTTTCTGGCGAATTGAACCAGCGATTGGAAAAATTAGCCGTGTTTACTGAAAATACCGAGTTAAATTTCAACGATGCATACCCTTTACTAGGGCAATTTATCAATTTTCATACTGAGATTGTTAACAGGATCTCTACAGGCTACATTCAGAAATGGCTAGAATTTTTTACGAGTGACCAAGAAAATTCACTCTGCACTCCTATTAATGGTTTTAGAAACTCATTAATGCGATACCTTGGTCTTTTTCACGAAAAAATTTTCCAGGCTCCAATAGAGATTGAAAAGTCAGAATCGTACTTGGAATTAGCAGAATCTATAGACTTATTTACATCGGATTCTCTAGATTTTAAAAAAACCATTCGACTAAACTTATATTCATTCCTATGTAAAAAATTGCTTTCTCTTTTAGAAATCTTGAATAACAAACCCTCTAAAGACCCCCTTACTTTTTACTTAGAAAAAATGAAAACTTATGCTTCCTCCTTAGAAATAATATTGAATGGAACCACAGAAATACTATTACTTTCCACTAGAAAAAAACTTGAGAGTTATTTGTCCTCCATTGAAAAATCTTTATCCAAGCAACTGTTTGTTGAAAATTATTTAGATAAATTTAAGGCTATCACTGGTTATTTAAATGCTTTATTAGAAGGGCTTTCCATTTTTTCTTTAGTTAACCCTAGTCATGTTATAGAAAACAAAGCAGTCTGGATAGAAAGCCTTTTGAAAATTCAAAAACCATTAGAAATATGCATAGAATTATCTAAAGAAAATGAAAATAATATTTCAGGCATTATTCTTTTGCTACATAAAATGTATAATGCAGCATACTGTTTAGATATATCCATTCAGGACGCACAATTTAAAGAAACATTCTTTTTAAGAGAAGCACTATCTAGAAATTTTTTAGAACTCACTAATGATGAACAAAGTAAAGCTAATCAACCAGAAACATTACTACGTTATTATGGCCGATTAAAAAAGATCGCTACTGGTTACTTGTCACATGCTAAAGAAAATCAAATTTTAGATATAGAACTTGCGTTATTTCAACATGAAATATCACAAGCCGATTTTAAAAAATATTTAATTAGCTTCTTAAAAAAAGAACCATGGCTCTTGAATGTGCCGAGTGATGTCAACTTTTTTTCTTGGCTGCAGCAAACAATTACTAAGAAAATAAGTGCTTATCAAATACCAACAAGAAAAAAATTATTAGAAGCGTCTGAGAAACCAAAAATACAAGCCATGAAGGAAAATTATCAACAGTTACATTTAATTATTAAAGAGCTCGCGACATTACTAGCTTCTTTGAAAGAAATTTCTAAAGCTTTAGCTGCTAAAACTGTCAATAATCAACAGACTGAAGCTACTGCTAAGCGACAAAGAAATCTATATGAGATTTATGAATCTGAAAATAATAACTATGGAAATATAGAGGCATTACTCAAGATCATTTCCGATTTTTTAACTATTTTAAAATCTATTCGTTTTAAAAATACACCTTTTGAATTTTTTCCATCTCAAGTTTCAAACACATCAGTACCAGAAATTCAACCCAATACTTTCGACAAACACGCTGAAATTGCACCTTTATCATCAGAGAACACTGATATTCCAGCACCTCCAAATACGCCGTCTATACCGGAGACAGCTAAAGCAACTACACCAGAACCAACTGCAGATTCGCTTACACCTCTGTTCCCACCAGCCCCAAAAGATAATCTTGAATCAAATACGCCATCTAAATCGGAGCTAATTACATCAGAACCAATTACGAATTCAGCTACACCCATACAACCAGCAGCTCCACAAAACAATTCTGAGTCAAATCAACCCGTATTACCCTCTCCAATTAACCATAAAGCCGGTGACTTAAAGATTTTCACACTTTCAATTCAAACATTCATCGATAATAGAACCATGAATACAATGCGTCCCTACAATAGCGACGCTGAACAACTTGTCTTTGCGCTAGCATTAAGAGATTGGTCCAATATCGCTAACTTATCTATAAGAATGGGATTCAGTCCATCGTTTATCAATGCAGCTCAAGAGATGGAAAAAAGTCTTCCTAGTTCTGAAGAATCAATGTTACTTAGCATAGTCCAGCACAACTTATCACAACACCAATGGTATCAATCACAATTTTTCATCACACGTGATATCATTTTCCCTAATTCTACTTTGCAATTGGCGTATTGCGATTCTTTGGCTCACAACCAATATGTACAATACGCCGAAGAATGCTATCGAATTTTTCTATTTGGTATTCCAGGAGTTTCTTTAGGAATCATTCCACTAGCGGCACAAACCTGGGAAAAGATTCAATTTTTAGTTAATCATATTCAATCTTCAAGTTTAAACAACACTCATCAATCTATCGATTCAAACTCCAGCATACTAGGTATGGCACCTATGGCTTAAAAAAATTATATCTTCGACATCAAAATCGAAGTATCTAAGAGTCGTCGAACCTTTAGCTGTCCATCTGCCAATACTTCCCCTAACCCTAAGAATTGATTCTGATCCGTGTAAATTTGCACACAACCAGATTCTTTACATTGATTCAGCAATACTTCTTGTCCACGAATTAACGAAAATACTTCTGCTTCAGATAATTTCAACTCAGGATACTTTGACAGTGCAGTTGTAGGAGAAAGCAAATAGTCCTGTAAGTTTTCTGGCGGACATTCTTTTAATTTCTCTACGGTGATCATTTGATTTTCTTGATAAGGTCCTGCGGAAGTTCGTCTTAATTTTTTCACATAAGCACCACATCCTAACACCTTTCCAATATCTTCAACTAAAGTACGAATATAAGTTCCCTTGCTACAACGCACCTCTAATGTTAATTCTCCATTTTGATAGCTTAATAATTTCAAATTATGAATAAAAACTTTTCTTGATTGACGAGAAATTTCTATTCCTTCTCTTGCCAAACGATATAAAGGTTTACCTTGAAATTTCAGAGCTGAATACATAGGAGGGATTTGTTCAATTTCACCTTGAAAATTTTCTAATACTGTTTGAATTTTTTCTTGTGTGATATGGTCTATATCACTTCGTGCAATGATTTCACCCTCTGCATCGCCCGTATTGGTCATTGCGCCTAATGCAGCAACGGTGGAATAAGATTTATCTGAGTCTAACAAGTATTGTGAAAATTTGGTGGCTTCACCAAAACAGATTGGCAACATCCCTTCAGCAAGCACATCTAAACTACCCGTATGCCCTGCTTTCTTTGCTCGAAATATTCTCTTTGCGATTTGCATGGCAGTATTTGAAGATAATCCAACAGGTTTATCTAATAATAAAATGCCATCGATTTTTTGAGGATCAAATTTTTGAGAAGCCACTTAATCTTTCTCTATGTTTCTCAATAAATCTGCAATTTTATTGCCTTCTTCTAAGGAATGGTCATAAACAAATGTGAGCTCGGGAACCACTCTCATATCGATTCTATGAGACAATTCACGACGAAAAAAACTAGCGGCATGATTTAAAATCTTTAAACATATCTTTTCTTGTTCAGCATCACCGAACACGGTGATATACACTTTGGCATGTTCCAAATCCCGCGTTACCCTGACAGCAGATACAGTTATCATGCTTGTAATACGCGGATCTTTCACTTCAAATTGAATTAACTGAGCCAACTCTTGTTGAATCAATTCTGCAATACGATCTGATCGATTAAATTCTTTTGGCATTATTTCAGCTTCTATTTATGAAATATTTTTTTATGACAACTCTCGTTTGACTTCGACGGTTTCGTAGACTTCGATGAGATCGCCCACTTTGACATCATTGTAGTTTTTCACACCGATACCACATTCCATGCCTTGACGAACTTCTGAAGCGTCGTCTTTGAAACGACGTAATGATTCAAGAGCACCTTCGTAAATAACGACGTTATCGCGCAATACACGGATAGGATTATTACGCTTCACAACACCTTCAGTGACCATACAACCAGCAATAGCACCGAGTTTTGGTGAACGGAATACATCTCGCACTTCGGCAATACCTACGATTTGTTCTTTGAATTCAGGTGATAATAAGCCCGTGAGCGCTTGCTTGATGTCATCAACCACGTCGTAAATGACGCTGTAATAACGAAGATTAATCCCTTCTTGTTCAATAATACGTTTTGCAGCTGCATCAGCTCGCACGTTAAAACCAATAACTGTGGCTTTAGAAGCAATGGCCAAGTTCACATCTGATTCTGTGATACCACCCACACCAGACACGATAATTTCTACCTTCACTTCGTCGGTCGATAATTTTTTCAGTGCATCGGCTAAGGCTTCTGCGGATCCTTGAACGTCTGCCTTCAAAACAACATTTAATTTCTTAACTTCAGTATCACCAATTTGTTCAAACATCGTTTCCACTGAAGATTTTTTCTGTTTCGCTAATTTGACTTCTCGGAATTTTCCTTGGCGGAATAAAGCAATTTCACGCGCTTTGCTTTCATCTTTCACAACAACTGCATCTTGACCTGCACCAGGAACACCTGATAACCCAAGAACCTCGACAGGGATAGAGGGACCTGCGCTCAATACAGAATGACCTTTTTCATCGACTAATGCACGCACTCTCCCATACTCTAATCCTGCGAGTAATATGTCGCCCTTATTTAGGGTACCACTTTGGACAAGTATTGTTGCAACTGGACCACGACCCTTATCTAAACGAGATTCAATAACGACACCTCGTGCTGGACCTTTTTCTATGGCTTGGAGCTCTAATACTTCTGCTTGCACTAAAATCGAATCTAATAATTCATCGATACCAATTCCTTGTTTTGCTGAAATATTCAGAAACATGGATTCACCACCCCACTCTTCGGGGATAACTTCATAGTTGGCTAATTCTGTTTTAACTTTTTCAGGTTCGGCACCTGGTTTATCAATTTTATTCACAGCAACAATGATAGGTACTTTTGCCGCTTTTGCGTGCTGGATCGCTTCAATCGTTTGAGGTTTAACACCATCATCTGCTGCAACCACTAGAATTACAATATCAGTTACTTTTGCACCGCGTGCTCGCATAGCAGTAAATGCCGCGTGACCAGGCGTATCTAAAAAAGTAATAATTCCTTTGTCCGTTTCTACGTGATAGGCACCGATATGTTGAGTAATACCACCTGCTTCTCCGGCAGCTACTTTAGTGCGACGAATATAATCGAGTAACGATGTTTTACCGTGATCAACGTGACCCATGATCGTTACAACCGGTGCACGTTTAATTTTTTCACCACTCTGTTCTAATTCTCGAGCTAATTCTTCTTCTACTGTATTTTCTTTTTGTGCTTTCGCAGTATGCCCCATTTCTTCAACCACGATCATCGCTGTATCTTGATCAATCACTTGATTGATGGTTGCCATCGCACCTAGCTTCATCAAAGTTTTAATGACTTCCGATACTTTGACAGACATTTTTTTTGCAAGCGTTCCAACAGTAATGGTTTCAGGAATTAAAACTTCATGAATAATGGGGGCTGTTGGTTTCTCGAAAACATGCTGTGAAGCGACTTGTCTGAATTTCTCGCCACGTTTTCCCATGCGCGCATTTTTCTTCGCCAATGATTTTATTTCTTTCTTGGAAAGCGCTCGGCCTTCTTCATCAACGACTACGTTTTCAGGTAATTCTTCGCGTACATACTCTCGATCTTTTTTGCGAGCTTCTGTTGTTTCTGCAGGTTTTGTTGGTGCAATTATTTCTGTGATTAAGGCTTCTGGATTAATTTCTGTGACAGTTTCCGTAGATATTTCTGGTGTTGCTGTTATTGAAATTTCTTCTGAAACTTCTGTTGGCTTTTCAACGATTGCCTCTTCTGTTACTGCAGCAGATTCTTGCGCTTTTTGCTTTGCTTCTTCAGCAGCTTTTGCACCACGTACATAAGTACGTTTTTGTTTACTAACAACAGTAATACCTGTATCACCTAGAGTAACTTTACTTTTTCTTTTCAAAGTAATAACGCGTTTAGGTGCCACAACAGTTTCATTGGCGCCATGTGTCTTTTGTAGAAATTGCAAAAGCGTTCGTTTTTCTTCATCGGAAATGACTTGATCAGTACTCGTGATCGACAAGCCAGCTTCTTTGAACTGTTCTAAAAGTAATTTAGAATCTTTTCCAACGATTTTTGCTAATTGCTCGACAGTCATTCCTGCCATATAAACTACCCTCTTCCCTTATCCAATACTAAATATTAAGTATTAAACCAAGGTTCTCTTGCTTTCATAATTAAACGTCCAGCAGTCGCTTGATCCATATCAGTTGCAATAGCGAGTAAATCATCAACTGATTGTTCTGCTAAATCTTCCATCGTTACGATACCATGACTGGCCAATCGATACGCTAAATGCCGCTCCATACCTTCCATCCCCAACAAGTCTTCTGCAGGTTCAGCATCTGATAATTGTTCTTCACTAATAAGTGCTTTAGTCAGCAATATATCGTTGGCACGATTTCTTAATTCTTGAATGACTTCCGGTTCAAAACCTTCGATGGCTTGTAATTCTTCTTCGGGGACAAAAGCAATTTCTTCAATATTAGTAAATCCTTGCTCTACTAATAATGCAGCGACTTCTTCATCTACACCCAATTGATCCACAAACACTTGAACCACTTTTCCAGATTCTTCTTGTGTCTTTGTTGCAAATTCAGCTTCAGACATAACGTTTAATTCCCAGCTCGTTAATTCACTGGCTAAACGAACGTTTTGTCCATTGCGTCCAATCGCTTGCGATAATTGAGATTCAGAAACTGCAATATCCATAGAATGTTTGTCTTCATCAACCACAATAGAAGCAACTTGTGCTGGTGATAAAGCATTAATGACGAGTTGCGCAGGGTTTGCATCCCATAAAATAATATCGATACGTTCACCACCCAATTCACCAGACACTGCTTGTACGCGAGAACCACGCATACCAACACAAGCACCAATCGGATCGATACGACCATCATTAGTTTTTACAGCGATCTTTGCGCGCACACCCGGATCACGAGCTGCACCTTTGATTTCAATCACTTCTTCGCCTACTTCTGGCACTTCAATACGGAATAATTCGATCAACATTTCAGGGCGAGTACGACTCACATAAATTTGAGGGCCCCGTACTTGAGGAGTGACTTTATATAAGAGTGCTCTGACGCGATCGCCAGGACGAAAGACTTCTTGAGGTAACATATCGCTGCGTAATAATACGGCTTCTGCATTGCTACCAAGATCTAAATAGAGGCAATCTCGTGTTGATTTTTTCACTTGTCCTGTAATCAGAGTACCAACACGTTTTTGATATTCTTCGATAATCAGTTGACGCTCTGCTTGTCGTACTCTATCGATGATGGCATGCATAGCTGTTCTTGCAGAGATACGGCCAAATTCAACAGAGTCCATAGGTTCTTCAATAATAGAACCCACTTTAAGTTTAGGATCGCGTTCATGTGCTTGCACTAACGTCAATTGGTAATCAGGTTCTTCAGCTTCATCACCTGCAATAACTTCCCAATATCGAAAAGTTTTGTAATCACCGGTTTTTTGATCGAGCTCGACACGAATACCACCCGTTAATCCTGCTTTTTTACGAGTCGCTGCTTCTAAAGCGGCATTAATCGCTTCAAAAACAACTTTGATGTCTACACCTTTCTCATTAGAAACAGTTTTCGCAACGAGTAAAAGTTCTTTACCCAAGCCTAACTGCGGTTCTTTAACTTCTTTTGCTTTCACTTTACGACTACGTTTTGGTTTTGCTGTTGTCACGTTACAACTCCTAAAATTTCGGGACTAAATTACCCTTTGAAATATTTGCAAAAGGTAAAACGACCCTTTCTGCATCGACTAATAAAACTATATTTTTATCTTCTACTGCTTCTACTTCACCAACAAAATTCTTTTGTCCATTCACAGGCAATTGCATTTTAACTTTCACTGCATGCCCAATAAAACGTTGGTAATCTTGCACAGTAAATAACGGCCTATCTAATCCTGGAGAAGATACTTCCAACGTATAATTCCCCTGAATTGGATCTTCAACATCCAGTACAGCGCTCACTTGCCGGCTCACCTTCGCACAATCATCTAAGGTTATGCCATTTTCACTCTCTATATAAAGCCGCAAAAGAGAATGTCTTCCTTGAGGCAAGTATTCATATCCCACGAACTGAAAACCTAATGCCATGACAGCTGGCTGAATCATTTCTGTGAGCCCAGCGATTTTCATAAAACTCACCCACTTTATTAAATATCCGGTTAATGTAGCCTTGATGCGTCTTTTGCATCAAGGTCTCCAGATATTCCCATTCCTTGATTTCGCAAGCTCAATCAAGGCTACGGTTCTGCAAATCTAAAGTCCCATATAACAAAAAACCCCTAAAAGGGGTTCCAGTAACTCGTTTATGGTAGCGGGGGCAGGATTTGAACCTACGACCTTCGGGTTATGAGCCCGACGAGCTACCAGGCTGCTCCACCCCGCAATAAAGAGGCCGGATACTATTGTAAAATCCGATAATAATCAAGGGAATTTGGGAGAATTTTATATTTATAGTATGGGACAAGTAGGAGGTCTAGAGGGTGGGGGCGCGGAAGACCGTATTACTTCGGTCATAATATCCTTATTAGAGTCAGACAGCGCAGTATCTTCGTTAGAGGTTGGCCTCCCCAGCAAAACCACATGTTCTTCTGGAGTTCTGCTCAGTATTCTGTTCAGTTGACGCACTTGCGACTCAGATAGCTTTGTTGGTGGACCAAACAAGCGACCAAAGCCTGCATATACTAACCTTTTGTTTGATCCGTTTGCTTCGATGATTTTGCTTACTTCTTTTGTCATTTACTATTACTCTGTTGAGCCTGTTCAACTAGCTTATAAAAAGGGGCATTCTACAGACTTTTACTAGAAAGAAACAAAGATTCTAGGGACCGTACTTCTATTTTTACTCAAAAACTCTCCTTTGCTTTTATTTCACAGGCTTTACCATTCTTGCAGAAATGCTTAATAAATAATCCAAAGCCCTCGTTTACCTTGAAAAATAACCAAAATATGGCTAAAATTACCTGTGGAAATAGCCAAAACATGGTTAAAAACAAAGGTTACTTATGAAACGAGAGATTGAAAGCGACTTACTGACTTGGAAAAATCGACGTGAACATTGGCCTCTACTCCTTCGCGGAGCGCGGCAAGTTGGGAAATCCTTTGTCATCGAACAATTTGGGAAAAATCATTTTAAAAACTTAGCCACTGTTAATTTTGAATTAGAGCCAGAGTACATGGCATGCTTCATTTCACTGCATCCTTCCGAAATCATTCAAGCCATTTCGCTCATGAAAAAACAACCCATCATACCTGGAGAAACCTTACTATTTTTAGATGAAATTCAGGAATGCCCTAATGCTATCAAAGCTTTGAGATATTTCAAAGAACAAATGCCAGAATTACATGTCATCGGTGCTGGGTCATTATTGGAATTTACTTTGAATGATGCTGATTTTCGAATGCCGGTGGGTAGAATACAATTTATTTATCTTAAGCCTCTATCTTTCCGTGAATATCTTACCGCTTCAGGAAATGGTGAACTAGTTAATTTGCTTGCTAGTGCTACTCTCGAAAACAAAATCTCAGAACCTATTCATCAACATCTGCTCAAATTATTACGAGAATATTTTGTACTCGGTGGTATGCCTGAAGTGTTAAAGAATTACCTTGAAGAATCTAACTTAACCCAATCACAAAATATCCAAACTGCTTTATTAAGTACTTATCGAAAAGATTTTGGGAAATATGCGTCAAGGACAAATCATAAATACCTGCAACAGCTGTTTGAAAAAATTCCTGTGCTAATAGGTCAACGCGTCAAATATTCTAAAATTGATCCGGAAGCTCGTTCTCGTGAATTAAAAACTGCTTTTGAGAATTTGAAGTATGCAGGGTTAATTTATCCTATATATGCAACAACCGCTTCGGGATTACCACTCATTTCGCTCATCAATGAAAAGAAAATTAAAATGATTTTTTTAGATGTTGGTTTGATTAAAAGAGCAAGCGATCTAGATATTAATTTGTTACTTCAAGAAGATTTACTATTAATGAATAATGGTGCCGTTGCGGAACAATTTGTTGGTCAAGAATTATTGGCCTACAGTAATCGTTATGAAGAAAGCCATTTATTTTTTTGGGAACGAGACAAACCTAACAGCACTGCGGAAGTTGATTTTGTGATTACTGTGGATTCCAGAATTATTCCCATCGAAGTTAAAGCTGGCACTTCAAGAAAATTGAAATCACTACAGATGTTTATGGAAGAAAAGAAAAGTAAAATTGCACTTCGCATATCACAATTACCATTAGAGTTTGATGGAAAGATTTTATCTATTCCACTTTACATGATTAGTGAAATTGAACGTCTGGTTAAAATTTATGGGCAATGAAAAGCTTGTATTTTTGATTTTTCAAATGGTGACATCAGCAAACTATTCAGATGCATCTTATGAATATTTATAGCCTTGTATTAAATTTTTACCTGACAAATTATGGCAATCCTAATTTATCTAAATACCTATCGGAAAAAGATTTATATTAACACAGCCTAACATTATCGCTTTTTCGATAAGCTGCCCTTTTGTGTGACAGTTAAATTTTTCTTTTAAGTTATTTATATAAACTTCGACTGTGCGACGATTAATTTTTAGTATTAAACCGATTTCACTACAAGATTTTCCTCGAATGATAAAATAAAGACACTCTAATTCACGTTTTGAAAGTTTTTTTCCATTTAATATATTTTTAATAAAATCATTTGCATTGTAAGCATCTGGAACAATCACTCCTTTCATATCTTGTGGCATTATAATTTTATTTTTTTCTGCAGCATGAATTAATTTATGTGCTTTCTCTTTAAAAAGAAAAAGGAAATTTTTCAAAAAACCAGAATAATTTAAATAAAAATCAATTACTCTATCGTTTTCAGCTGATGCTGCAAAATCATAATATTCGATATAATCATCATGTTTTTCAAAAAATGAAATTCCATTTACATGATCTGAAACAGATTTTGCATCTCTTAGAAATGATTCTGAATTATAATCACTCCATAGGTGCATACCAGAATTTTTTAATGTTCCTGCAATATGAAATTGTTTTTTAAAGAAATGTTCCAACCAGTAACCATCACTTGATAAGACTAAACAATCATGATTATTGTAGATACGACAATAATCAAAATAATTTAGTTTTGCTGCTGAGAAGAAAGGCCTGCATACTTCTAATACATCTCTAGATGATTTAAAACTAAAATGGTTCTTATAAAAACTATCAGAAAACATATATTTCTCCGTTAACTAATTCAACTATACGGATTTTCCAGCTCGCAGAGCTCAGGATAATCTATTAAATAAGATAAAAACCCCCAACACAAATTACACATAAGAGCAAACCCATCTGCTTTAATTCTTATGTAGCCCGATTTCCATTTTCACACTTTATTTTAAAATAAAATTTTTCTAAATTTTTTAATCAACTCAACAGTAGAATTAGATTTTGTTTTTATTTTGGCATTCTTAAGATGAGTTTCGACAGTGCGAACTCCTATAGACAGATCAACTGCAGTTTGCTTCACAGTTTGACCTTCACCTATCAAATAAAGAACTTCAAATTCTTTTTTTGTATAAAAATAATTTTCGCCAGCATGGAATTTTTTAATCCGAATTGATTGGCAAAAGTCATCGTATGATTTATCTAAAGACTTCTGCTTTGAGAAAAAAACTTTTGGCAAAATCAAATGTTTATCTTTTTTAATAAGTTCTTGTGCTTCATTCTTGAAATAAAAAATAAATTCGTTTAACAAATTTTTCTGATTCAAAAACTCCATTGGACTACTGTATAGACTTGGTGATGCCAATTCGATTATCTCAATAAAATTTTCATGTACCTTCTCTAAAGTTATGCCATTATGAATATTGAAATGAGATGCTGCTACATCAATTGCAGCTGATGGCATACTATTAACCCATGAATGTATGCCTGGGCCTTGAAAAAGGAGCAGATATCCGCACGCCAAATAGTGAATTGCCCAATCCCTATGACTCATCAATATCAAGACAGAATTATCTTTGTATTTCCGCATATATAAAAAATAATTAATTGGAAATTTTTCAAAAAGAGGAGCACAAATCTCTGAAATTTTTGTCGACATTGAATTTGAAAAATAACTTTCCATTAAATTTTTAAAATTCACAGTGAACCTCAGAGTAAGCTATTGAAGTCGTAGAAAAACGAATGCGATCAATTCTAACAATAGTTTTAATATAAAATCAATTCCGTAAAATTTACGGAGAACCTACTCTGCTGGTTAAGATTTATGGATATGGATAGCGAAAAATAGATACATTTTTACCACTATTACTCATTTTTGAGTTCGACGACGCAGTATCATGTTGTGGCCGGCTCGATTGCCTATCACCAAAAAAGCTGTATTGGTTAGATCCCAAATTTACACTATTGTTCTCAGGATCTCTTATCTGGTTAAATCCACCTGAAGAATTATCAACAAATGGGGACGGTATAGGTGGTGGCAAAATTATAGGTTTTGAATCATTAGAATCCTCCATTTCTTTACGGTAATGATATGCAGACTCAATATAAGCAATGGGGGCATGTTTCAACGCATCTTGCAGTACTTCATTATCAGTGAAATGCCATCTGCTCGAATATGTAGGAACGACTCCACTTGTTACGCTAACACCATCAAAAATGGAAGCATAATTAGCATTGGTATAATCTAGATTTACCTCAAATTGCGATGGCAGATCTTTTCCGATTCCTGTTTCAAATTCAAAGGAAAAAGCAGAATCAAGTTTCAAGTAACTTGATGGGATATCTTGTAGATAATTCATATCAAATCCATTTTTTAGTGGATTTGTCCAATTCTTACTCCAAGAAGTTGAATTCAAATCAGGTATCCAATTTTTTTGATCCATATCTCCAAGGTAATCACCGAATTGAGTAAATTGCATTGGTTTCGTTTCCATACCAACCCTTGCTACTCCATTTATTTCTAATAAATACTCTCCTCCTTTTAAGAAAAGACCAGGACCAAATGCTGATAATAAAAGTTTGGTTGTCATTGCAACTTCTTCAGGCCAAGGAGCATGAATATATCCCAAACCAAAATCTTTCAACACATTCCAACGCATATCCATTCGTTCTGATGCAGCATGATAAAGATTAGGAAAAACTTGTTGAGCTAATATGTCGTCAAGAGGCATCGTTAATGAAATATCCCAAAGTAAAACACTTGCAGGAATTACAATATTATCTACGAAAGGTTGTAAATCCTGATACTCAGGAATAGCAGCAGACATAGGATCTTTTTGTACTAAAGCATCCCATGCGAAATTTCCTAAAGGAATAATAATATTATGCGCAATCTCTTCGCCACTTGATGCTGCCCATTCTGTTGCTGGGATAATTACATGATTTAAAAATATACCCACATTATTATTGCTCAAATTTATCATCCAATCATCAGCAAGAGGATCATTCACTAATGGAGCATCCGTAATATTCATTTGATTATGAAATGAGCGAGTTGTGTTGATTATATTGGTCTGTTCTAAAAATTCTTCTGTCGTGGGTAATGCAGAAGATCCTCCGAATGGATCATTGGGTAATGAATCAATTTGATTGATGAGGTCTTGAGGATCAGAAGAAGAGAAATTTTCTTGTTCTGTAATAGATGTCGTATCTGGCACAACATTTGGTACATCATCAACAGTTCTCACATTATTATCATCAGGCATAATGATATTAGAACTATCTGGAGATAAAACTATCGGACTATCATTAGTCTCTTCACCAGAAAATAATCCTGCATCATTAAAACTTGGTTCGAATCTATTAGCGTCTGTTCTATCATCAATGGAATCTGTCAGTATCGATAGTCCTTGGGCGATAGGTTTAATCTGTGGCGACTCAGAATGCACAGGAATTAAAAGAGTCAAATTGGGCATATGAGTTCTGTCGGTTATTGTTTGAATTCCGTTTTGATCTACCGTTTGGTGAGTATCAACATATTCAAAACCCCCATTAACTTGAAAAATTCTGTTTGGAACATTTGGATCGGGCAAAGAAATAGCCATAGAAACTGAAGTCTGATGTCCCCCTGCAAAAACAGGAGTATTATGCGCTACTGTTATTTTGTTCGCTGCCGCAGGTGCAAGATAAGCACCTGTACCTTCGAAATGATCAATAGTTCCATTAAAACTATTTGTATAAATACCAGATTGGTTTGTCACCGATGTTGAATTACCCTCTGCAAAATTCACTGAACCACCAGTCGGTACAAGCTGTGGAGTCAAAGATAAAGAAATACCTCCACTCAGGTTTTTATGTTCATCTGGTGTCATCGTAAAATTTGCTTGACCTATATGACCACTCATATTTGGAGCAACAAGTTGTGCATTGTTACCTGTGATTTTTTCTGAATTTACGGTTAATTGATTAGCAGCACCTATGATTGCAGTACCATGTGTTACATCCGAACTCTGTGAAAATGAACCATGAACTGTGATACCGCTCATTCCTTTAGGTGTTACAGAGAATGTTGCCCCTGCTGAATAAGAGGAAGAAACTTGTCGATCAGTTCCTCCATCCATATCAATTTCTTTTGCATTGATGACAGCATTTCCTTGAGAATACAATTGCGCTCCATTGCGCATAATCAGATGATCGGTATTGATTTCTATGTATTGCCTATCATTTGAGGTTCTCTTTGAGCAATAACTTCCAGATGTTTTACTTGTTGAAAAACCAATATCTAATCCTAATGAAAATAAATTCCATGGACTTTTAGAAGTGATAGAATTCGCATACATAAAAGCGTGTTCACCTAAATTCCATATATTAACAAAATCATCTACCGTTCTAGCCGATTGGTTTGTATTTAATGCTTTAATATCACCATATATTTGATTGGTATTTGACATTGCAATTATAGGAAGACGAATTGCATCTTGTATAACAGCATTATTTAATGATGAAATCGTAATGCCAAAAGTACTAGATTGAATGTCGTAATGGAGCTCTGGTGGACTAACATCAAAAATAGGTGCGGAAATTTCAAATGAATTATCATCTCTAATAGCATCACCTGCATTGACTCTTTTACCTGCCACCCATTGAAGATCACTGGTTGTGTAATACGTTGGAAATTCTATTTGCTCATGGATATCAAGATGACCCACTGCGGCAGGGGGAATAAATGTGTTGGTTGTTTGATGATAATCTCCGATAATTGGTGTTGTATCGAAAGTATTTCTAGCATTAACGTAAATACTTCCATTTGTGGTATTGGTCTCAAGCATGTCTGCATGCAAATCAACATTATTACCTTGTATATCAATTTTATTTTTGGCATAGAGCACACTATAATTCACATCGGTTTTTGTAATTTCAGAATTAGAAATTCCAGTTAATTTGCGATGTGTGACATGCTCAGTTTTTGTAAATTCCTGGCCATTAATGGCAATATCACCTTTTTCAGAAAAAATAATTAATTCATTTCCTGAAACTAATGTTATCCCTTCACCAGAAATTCCATAAACAGCACTTAAAGTTATATCAGTCGCAAAAATGCTAGCTCCCGCAAGAATTATCATGACACCATTAGCAGACATATAAACTGGGCAATTCATAAACCAATGCCCTTTAAAAATGAGATTCATATTGCTGTGATAATTAATAGGCACGACCCCATCTACCATACGAATCCCACTAATTGTGCCATTGGTTTCATAAACTAATTGAAATTTATCGTAATCAAAATGTGCAATAAAATTATTGAGGGAATTATGATGATAATCACCATGAACCAAATCATAACTACTCAATGCTCTATGGCTATTAATGGGTGTATGAAGAGCCTGTGATAATAGGCCTAATGAAAAACCAGAGCTGATCGGTGCTGGTAAAGCGTGATGATTAACACTCTTAGCATTGATAGTACTATGTGTCATAAAAACATCTGAATGAGGATTTAAATTCCAATTTCCTCCGATATGGAGATTAGAATAGTTAATATGAAACTTTCCTGGTGTATTTAACACTTCACCCATATCTATATTTGAATATTGAGAACTAAATACAGAATTAGAATCTCCAGATAAATGATCTATTTTGATATCCTTGCAGGCTTCAAACGAAAGCAAGGCCCTAGATCCATTCATAGACACATCTTCTAAATGTCCCTTGCTTTCTATATATTCTATCTGCCCAGGTGAATTTACATGTTGCAAATTTGTTTCTGATTCAACACTAATGACTGCACCATTATTATTGACCTGATGACCTGCAAATTCAGATTCTTTCAAAACTAATATTTCATCATTATTATTTACAATATCCATTTTTCCATGTGCATGATTATTATAAATGATACGTGAAACATGTTGGTCATCAGGTTTTGATTCTGGATTATTTTGTGGCGTTGGTGTTTCAGTTGGCTTTGGCGCTTCATTGTGTCGATGAAAAATCTTATGAACTAATTCTGACGCCGCGTGTAAATGTTTAGAACCTGAAGCTGCATTAGTGACACTATTGCCAGTGCTTGTTGCGTTTGAAACGGGATCATGTTTTTCAGAACCGTTAATAGTTTCATGCGCATTTAGTGTAGAATCATCGACATAGATAGTCCCACCATTATTCAATTTTTTTATTTCAACAACACTTTTATCACTGATGCTCTCTACCCCAGATTCTAATTTTTTGGAATCATCTGTATTTGATTTGTCTTTTGCATCTGGTGTTGAGTTTGCATCTGGTGTTGAGTTTGCATCTGGTTTAATTTTATCAGCGGGAACTTCAACGACTGTGTCTTGATCAATCTTAACCTTAGATTCATGTTGAAAATAGGTATTGCCCTGATCTAATAAATTGGCAATATGCCCCGTAGAATGATCGACCACAAAAACGCTATCTTTATCTACATTTATCTCTCCAATTTCAAAAGTTGCATCTTGTGTAATCGCAAGTGTCATGCCATCTGATAGATCAATTTTACCAATATAGACTTTGCTACCTGCAGCTACTATTTCCGAATTAGATTTCCCATTGATTAATTCAACTTGAAACTTACCACCGCCCATTATTAACGATGTATTCTCTCGTACTAAGGTTAAATTACCTATCTGCCAATTTGGGTTAATAACTTGCATATCATTGAGAGCATATAGAACATCAGATGTAATAGTTAGATTGACCCAATCACAAGTTAATCGAGCTTTAAAATAAGATACCATTTTAGTGAAAAAGCTTGTCTCTACCGGATCTTTTTTGTTCGGGTCAGTTGTATTGCTGTTGCCATTATTATTTTGATTATTGGAAAAATCATCATGTTTTTTATCACTCCCTGTCCCTTTGTTATTATCTGAGGCATTGCTGTTATCAGCCTTGTCATTTACACCATGATGATGAATTGGATTATAAGGGAAATGACGCTCCCAGAAAGACTTATTGTGATTTTCAGGCGTCTCATGATTTGATGTATTTCCATTATCTTTGTTATCTCCTGAGGCAGTACCACTATCAGGAGTTGTGTTATCATTGTTAGTGTTGTTACTATTACTGTTATCATTTGAAGTGTCATGATTTTCATAATGATTCCATGCGCCCAACTGTTTATTTAAAAAAACTATATGTGACTGAATCATGTCACCAGTTACTGTTCCTTCAAATACCGGTGTTTTTACATTGATAAAGTTAGTTTCACTCATCATTGTGCTAAAAGCGATGAAATTTGCATCTAGTGAAAATGGAGAAATATTTATTGAAGAACCTGCAGCCAGTTTTAGTATATTCGCTTCGATATTTAGTAAACTAGATTGCGTACTACTCACACAAGTAATTAAACTGGATGAAAAACTCAATAAACTAGTAGCGTTGTAGCCACTAGAAAATATTCCTACAATATATGGTAAAAATGATTCTATTGCACCTAATGCTAACTTCCAATCCCACTCTAGTGGTTTATCATCATCAGGATTTTCTGGTGTTTTTTTTGTGGCAGCAAAATAAGAACTACTTCCTAACATAAAAATTATTAGGAAAATTTGTCCCATAATATTAATTAGATTTTTTAATTCATCTTCTGGAACATTTTTTCCTGAATTATCATTCATTAATTCCTGTATTTTTTTCTGCGCCTCATTCAAGGAATACATTAAGCTTGTTAAACGTGATACAGCATTCAGTGAAAACTGT
This sequence comes from Pseudomonadota bacterium, assembly GCA_018241565.1. Classification (GTDB taxonomy): domain Bacteria; phylum Pseudomonadota; class Gammaproteobacteria; order JAFEDO01; family JAFEDO01; genus JAFEDO01. The sequence continues at coordinate 5,887 of JAFEDO010000035.1, read as the reverse complement.
ACCCATGGCACGATAAAGCGTGCTTGAGGAACAAATAATAATGTACCAGTCATCGCTATGCCTGTAGCAGCATTGATTACTGAAAACAATGAAGGAGACGATATGCCTGATTGGATATAAGCTAACATTGAAATATTAATTGCAGCAGCCACATCTAAACGATTCGCCTGAACAAATCCTATCAACGGTACAAATAATGCATTTACTTTTACATTAGTTCCTTTTAACCAACCACCTAATAACATAACAGCAGGTGCAGAATACATTTGATGTGTCACAGACATTTTTCCAGTTAACATAATCAAATGATTTGCTTGAACACTGAGAAAAGCACCCGAAAATTTACCATCAAACCAAGCTGTTTTAGCTTGTATAGAAGCAACTTCAGCAATGACTGATGAACTTCTTTCTTGTTTAAATTTCTCTTCAGATTGACTAGACAAAGCCTTGAACTTTAATTCTGCTTTTGCTGGTATTGTTGTGTTTTTTGACTTTATGTGCGTCACGCCAGCCTTGATATTTCCGCCTGCGGTAATATCTTCTGCTGCTCTCATATCAGTTGAATAATTGCCTAATACTGTAATCTCACCATTTAAAAAAATATTATTAGCTTGCACCAGGAATTTTTCATCGGATTTAGAAAGGAAATCCTTAGTCAAATTAACACTGCCAGTGATACTAATGTCCCCATTAGATTTCAAATGAAGCCCAGCATCTTTAATATGAAGATCACCTGTTAATTCGAGTTTTCCAGATTGTAAAGTAACGTACCCCTTTTCCTTTTCAGCAGAAATTTTTTTCTTAGATGTATCTATTTTCACAAGACTATCAGATGATAATAATGACCTGCTCGCAAACATTTTCTGAGCTCGTTGAAGCGCAGATTCCTGAATTTTTTTATACCGACTGAATCTAGGCCTATTTAAATTCAAAATAGGCTCTAGCGAATCAAATTGAACTGGGCATTTATCAGGAATGGTAATATTTAAATTATCTATTTTTACATCTGAAGAATAAAATAATTTTCCTGAGAATAATGTTTTAAAACGAGCTTTAGTAGAAAAGTTTCCATTTACAACAAAAAAAGCATCTTTTATAACATCTAACATATTAGCATTGATAAATGATGCGTTACTCAGAAAGAACTTACCCTGAAGTTTAGCTTTCAGACTATTAAAAATATAGGTTGGTGTTGAGACTTGACCATCTTGAATATAATTTTCATGATATAGCCTAATCCAATTACCTGCATGCATTGCACATTGTGAATTTTTGTCTTGCCAATTCAAACAAATGCTTTCTATGGAGTCTGTTACATGTATTTTTCCACTATTATCGACATCTTCAGAGAAGATCAAGGTACTGTTACTAGAAAATTCACCCTCATGAATCAGTTTTCCAGTCGATACTTCTATTAAGTCATCACTTTTAAATGTCCCTCTTGTAATACAGTTTTCATCAGCTTGTAATACAATATTTCTAGCTTGAGTAAAACTACCATCAGAAAACTCGATTTTTTTAGCTCGAACCTGAAAATCTCCTTCAGTTAATAAATCATCAGAAAATTTAACTAGATGCTCACTATAAATCTTGATATTTTGTTTTATGTCAGCCTTGTTAATTTGTATATCAGCAAGAGGAAAAATGAGTACGGCACCATTTCTAACGAAAACATAAGCAAGATCAGTTAATTTTTTAGTATTTATATCTCTATCTCGAATGATGAAAACATCATCATTATCTAACCTATCTTTTAATTCATTTAAATCAATTGAATTAATTCTAGAATTATTAGAAAACTTAGCATAATTATCAATTCTCTCTATTCTATTACTATATTGTCTAATGCTGTTTCTCAATTCCTTGAATCCAAGCGCACTAGCATTAAACTCAAGACTTTTTAACTCCAAATTGTTTCTAACATAATAACTCGTATCACCATCATACTCAGCTCGTAATTCACGCTGCATAACTTCTTTTGGAAATATTTCTCTTAATTGCAATACATATCCATTACGTTTATTTTTACCAAAGTAATTTTTAAATTTTTTAGACTTGTAATTTTCTGTTCCTAATGGCATTGAAATATCTCCTAATATTGACATCACTCAATAAATTGCTTCGCAGCAAACTAAGTGAAACATTAATTTAAAAATTCAATCCTTGATCTAAAAATCTAGAGCTTTCAAACTTTCTTTGAAATATTTCCCACAGAAAACTATGGGAAATATTTCAATTCATTTTTTTATTTACTATCTTTTCGGTTGTTTTGGACCTGCTTTTGAATCAGAGATCTCATTAGGATTTGTAGTGCTAGAATTTGGCACATCATTTTGTCTAGCAAGAGCAGCCCTTTCTCTATTAAAAGCAGCTAATGCAGGAGCATTGATCTGACGGTTTTGTTGTGCTTGCAAAGGCTGATTAATATTTAGCTCTTCTTGTTCTGGAAATTTTTCATCAACATGCTTAACAATCATCGTTAGTCTTTCTTGCAAATTAATAATAGTCTCATTTCCAGCAACACGAAGAACATCTGCTAGCATATACACTAAAACATCATTCAAATTTCTTAATGTATTTAAACTGTTTGTTAACTCTGTAACTTCCCTTCTAGCTTGTTCTAAATTTCTTTGAATTACAGTTGCTTCAGTAACCATGGCTTCTTGATGTCTAAGGTTTATTTTTAAATAAGAAACGTAGTCTTGACTTAATGTAAAATATATATCTTGGACATGGGTTCGATAATGCGCTCTGATAAACTCTTCGACTGAATTTATGATGCGATTTACCGCTTCAGATAGTGCCTGCAAATGATCATAATTATTATTATCTTGATTATTTTCTATCAGAAGTCTTAGTTGATTTACATTCTCATTATATGAGTCACACAAATTGTTCCAGTCACCACGTATTCCAGCTATAAATCCTTTCACAAATCTTGTTTTAAAACTTTCAGCTTTCTGACAAAATGCGCTTGCTTGCTCATTAGTTAACATAAATTATCTCCTTTCAATAAAATTATTTTTCAAAAAAATTTTAATGCTTTACAAAATCATTCTCTTTATTTTTCATAAAAGAGAATTTTAAAATCATGCCCATAAAAATAAATAAAAAAATCCGTAAAAAATACGGATGAATGATTAATAATTTAAAAAATTATTGGGGTTTCTTAATGGATCTCGCGAGATTTATTGAAAAATAAAATTTTAATTATCGAGACAATATAAAACGATGACTCAATTATATTTAGTTTTTCTTGTGGTTATACCATGACATATCCGTATAAAATACGGAGGTTACATCATGGGCTTTTTTATAAAATGCGATTAGAATGCATTACTTTAATCTTTTCTTAAACATCGTAAAAAGGAGAGTACGTATGTCTATTCAGATAGATGCATTTAGTCAGCTTCCAGGCTTACAAATTATTAAGAACCATGATGGAAACTATTCACATATTACCGATTATTTTGCCCAATATATAGGTTATAAATCCAGCAACCAATTTCTAGAACATGAACGAAGTGATTTTGATATACGAACAAAAGCAGTCGAACTTGCACTGTCATATAGAGAGGAAGACCATCAGGTCAGAACTACCTTACAACCACTTAAACAAATTGGTATTTGGGTATTTAAAGACGGACTTCGTTTTTTATTAGGCGGAAAATCGCCAATATACGATAGTCATGAAAAAAAATGTAGTGTTGCTCTTAATTATATTGACATCACTGATTCTCAATTAAAACATTTTTTGTTTGACTATGCCAATAAAACCAAATATTCATATTTTAAAAATAAAGATCAATTTACTTGTTATTTAAAATCATCTTTTGATAATAATTTATTTTCAAAGCGAGAATCAGAATGTGTTTATTACATGATTCGTGGAAAATCTGCTGCTTTAATTGCAGAAATATTGGGAATAGACAAGCGTACTGTCGAAACATATTTTGAAAATATTAAAAATAAATTTGGGTGCGATAACAAAGGACAAGTGATTGAAAAAGCACTTGCATTGGGTTATTACTATATTATTCCTGAATCTATTCTCAATAATAAAAACATATTTGAATGAACGATTAATTATGCCGATATCTTTTAACCTTTTAGAGATCATCTTATGGGACAATTTTTTTCTAAGAAAAAATCAAAATCCAGACCGTTAAAACCAACTTATAAATATCTCTTTGCTGGTCCAAAATGCTATGAACTTGCACAAAAGTGTTTAGAGCATGCTATTCCCAGCGATCGACCTCTTGCAATAGTAGATAACGCTGGATATCGTCAATTTCACGATATCATTATCGGTGGATCTGATTGTAGAATTGCCTTAGAACCATACGGAGGAGGAAAACATGGCATCATAGATCATAGCTCTTATATATATCAAACATCAGTCCGAATTTTTATTGTTGACCTTAATCATGAAAATTCTTTAACGCGCATTCAAACATCCATTAATTTTATTGTTAACCAATGCACGAGAGAAACCGGACAAAAAAATATTATTGTTGCACTTAACGATATTCCAAATGAAGAGCTTTCCGTTAAAGCCAGAAAATTTTCAGAAGAAAATCAACTTCCCTATTACGAAATAAATTTAAGCAATGCAGCTGGAATATCAGAATTCATGGATTACACTATTGATTTTTTAAGTAATTTGCATTCAGAAAATTACTTACACGCATCTTACAATCACTCTTAGTCTTATGTTAAATTTTTACATAGCGAATTATGACAATTCTAATTTACCTAAATACTTCTTATAAAAATGAAGGATTTAAAATTGAATTTTTCCTATTTCACATTAATGACTCAGGAATCATATTTACATAGCCTAACATTATTGCCTTTTCGATAAGCTGACCCTTCGTCTGACAATTAAATTTTTCTTTTAATTTATTCACATAAACTTCGACTGTGCGACGATCAATTTTTAGTATTAAAGCGATTTCACTACATGACTTCCCTCGAAGCATAAAATAAAGACACTGTGATTCGCGTCTTGAAATCTTTTTATCATTGAATATGCTGTTCATGAAAAGATTCTTAGAACAAGCATCTGGAACAATTTCTCCAATCATACTTTCAGGCAACTTTATTTTGTTTTTCTCTGAAATTTTAATCAATTTATGTGTTTTTTCTTTAAAAGACAAACAGAAATTTTTAAAATGGTCCCTATAAGTTAAATAAAAATCAACTACCACAACATTTTCAGCTGGTGCTGCAAAACTGTAAGATTCGATATAATCTTCATGTTTCTCAAAAAATGTGATCCCATTATCATGATTTGCGACAGATTTTGCATCTCTTAACATCGATTCTGAATGATGATTACTCCACAGATGAATACCAGAATTCTTTAATGTTCCCGTAATATAAAACTCTTTTTTAAAAAAGTGCTCTACCCAATGTCCATCACTTGCTAAAATTAAAAAATCATGATTATTATACGTACGACAATAATCAAAATAATTTATTTTTGCTTCTGAAAAAAAAGGCTTACATACCTCCAATATATCATTACTAGACTCGAAGCAAAAATGATTCTTATAAAAATTATCAGAAAACATGTCTTTCTCCGCCAATCAATTCAAATTATGTGGATTATCGATTCCGGAATAACACAGTAGTAACCTAATTCTAAAGATTTTTCGATCAGTTGACTTTTATTACAGACTTTCAGTTTATTTTTTAAATTATCAACATAAACTTCAACTGTTCTACGATTAATTTTTAGCATTGATGCAATCTCACTGCATGATTTTCCACGAATAATAAAATACAGACATTCAGATTCACGTTTCGAAAATCTTTTTTCATCAAAATTTGATTTTAATATAAAGTTAAATTGTTCCATTTTTTTATTAAAACCTAACTTCTT